>JAIPBY010000084.1 GCA_021738605.1 Chitinophagaceae bacterium
GCCTGTTTGTTGCACCAGATTGCCATGAAGGTGAAGCGCAAGATTTATTGGGATCCGAAGACTGAAAAATTCAAGAAAGAAGACAAAGAAGCAACAGCGATGTTGTCTCGCCCGAGAAGGAAGAAATATGATTTTTAGGCTCCCTTGCAATCCTACTTAAACATGTAAACCGTCTGGTTCAAGGATCCTGTTTTCGTTAGAAGTCCCTTTTCTACCCCTTTTTGTAAATCCCTGCTTGCTGTTGCACTCGATATGTTTTTAAAACTGTTCATGTAATCCTTCCTGGTGAAGGATTTGGTTCCGAGGCTTCTGAAAAATTCAATTCTATCGAATGATGACAATGTCCTGTTGTTGACATTCAACAGGTCTTTTAATGCACCATTGATAATGCTTAACATGTATTCAATGAAGGCAGTTGATTTTCCTGAATGGTCGGAGATGGCCAATGCGCGGTAATATTGTTCCTGGTCTTTAGCGATAAGGGTTTCAAAGGGCAGGAATTCAAAAACAGGGTATTGCTGCAGCAATATCAAGGTTTGCCATAACCTGCCCATTCTTCCATTTCCATCGATAAACGGATGTATGAATTCCATTTCATAATGGAAGACGCAACTTTTGATCAAAGCAATGTCTTTGTCTTTTTGCAGGTAGTCAAACAAGTCAGTCATTAAATGAAGAACATTTTCTGCAGGGGGTGCTACGTGGGCAAGATTATCTCCTTTTATGATTCCAACACCTTTATTGCGGTACTTGCCTGGGCTGTCGACCAATCCATTCATTAAAACCTTGTGTGCTTTTAAAAATGATTCCTGGTTTTTGGGTGCATAATGAGCAAGGTTGTTGTATACTTTTATTGCATTCAATACCTCCTTTACATCTTTTTCCGGCCCAATGACCTTTTTATTGTCTACTATGGCCGTGATCTGTTCAACAGTCAAGGTATTTCCTTCAATGTTCAGGGATGAATGAATTGTCTTGATCCTGTTCTGCTTTCTCAGCTGAGGGGATTGTTTTTGGAGAAAATAGGCCTTGACTTCTCCCAGCTTGGTTGAAATTTCGCTTATCAAGTGAAGAATATCAGCATTGATATCGTATGGAGGCTTCATGATAGTATCATTTGATATTATCAAAGTTATATGCTTTTGGTGTCTGAGTCAACCCAAGATTTTTCATTTTTTTGTAAAAATTCTGAACTTTTCCGCTTTTAAAAAGTTACCATCTGCGATATGTTGTAATTTTATCAATAATCGTTTATAAATCAATTAAATATGGAAAATAACACAGCACAACCCACAGGAAAGTGTCCGTTTTCTGGTGCAACCCTTCAGCAAAGCGCTGGTGGCGGCACACGAAACCAGGATTGGTGGCCCAATCAGTTGCGATTGAACATCCTTCGCCAGCATTCTACGCTTTCAAATCCCATGGGGGAGTCGTTTGATTACGCAAAAGCGTTCGAATCAATCGATCTGCCTACCCTGAAAAAAGACATCATTGATGTACTGACCACCTCACAAGACTGGTGGCCTGCAGATTATGGCCATTATGGTCCTTTTATCATCAGGATGACATGGCATAGTGCAGGTACTTACCGTACTACTGATGGTCGTGGCGGCGGCGGCAGGGGTATGCAGCGTTTTGCTCCCCTCAACAGCTGGCCCGACAATACCAACCTCGACAAGGCGCGTTTGTTGCTTTGGCCAGTAAAAAAGAAATACGGACAGAAGCTTTCCTGGGCTGACCTCATGATTCTTGCGGGCAACTGTGCAATGGAGTCGATGGGCTTCAAGACTTTTGGTTTTTCTGGTGGTCGTGCAGATGTTTGGGAGCCTGATGAGGATGTATATTGGGGCCCTGAAAAGGAGTGGCTTGGCGACACGCGCTACACCGGTGACCGCGATCTTGAAAATCCTTTGGCTGCCGTGCAGATGGGATTGATCTACGTGAACCCGGAAGGGCCTAACGGGAATCCTGATCCGATTGCATCAGCCCGTGATATCCGTGAAACTTTTGCGCGCATGGCGATGAACGATGAGGAAACTGTTGCACTGATTGCAGGTGGCCATACTTTCGGCAAAACCCATGGTGCTGCTGATCCAAGTAAGTATGTAGGTAAAGAACCCGCAGGCGCAAGCATTGAAGAGCAGGGTCTTGGCTGGAAGAATACATTTGGCAGCGGCAATGGTGTAAATACCATCACCAGCGGACTCGAAGGTGCCTGGACCACCACGCCAACACAGTGGAGCAACAATTATTTTGAGAACCTTTTTGGATATGAGTGGGAATTGGCCAAGAGCCCTGCAGGTGCCCACCAATGGAAGCCTAAGGCTGGTGCCGGTGCTGACACCGTTCCGGATGCCCACGATCCTGCAAAGCGTCATGCCCCCACCATGTTGACAACAGATATCGCATTGAGGGTAGATCCTGCATACGAAAAGGTTTCAAGGAATTTTTATGAGAACCCTGATCAGTTTGCAGATGCTTTTGCACGCGCCTGGTTCAAGCTGACCCACCGCGACATGGGTCCACGTTCACGATATGTTGGATCTGAGGTTCCTGCAGAGGTATTGATCTGGCAAGATCCAGTTCCTGCTGTTGCACATGCCTTGATAAACGATCAGGATGCAGCTGATTTGAAAGCCAAAGTACTGGCTTCAGGTCTGACTGTTTCAGAACTGGTTTCCACTGCCTGGGCATCAGCATCCACTTTCCGTGGTTCTGACAAACGCGGAGGAGCCAATGGCGCCCGTGTTCGTTTGGCTCCACAGAAATACTGGGAAGTCAACAACCCATCCCAGCTTTCAAAAGTATTGGATGTGCTTGAGTCTATCCAGTCTGCCTTCAATGCGGCAAACACAGGCGGAAAGCAGGTTTCCATTGCAGACCTGATTGTGCTTGCAGGAAATGCAGGCGTTGAGCAGGCTGCAAAAAATGCAGGCCATGACATCAGTGTTCCATTTACTGCTGGTCGTACGGATGCTTCCCAAGACCAAACTGATGTTGAATCATTTGCAGTGCTAGAACCAGCTGCTGATGGATTCCGCAATTATAAAAAATCACGCTACAAATCTGCAGCAGAAGAAATGTTGATTGACAAGGCACATCTGATGACGCTCACTGCACCAGAACTGACTGTTTTGGTTGGAGGGATGCGTGTATTGGATACCAATTTCGATCATTCACAGCATGGCGTTTTCACCAAGCGTCCCGGACAGCTTACCAATGATTTTTTCACGAGCCTGATTGATTTCAGCACCACCTGGAAAGCTTCATCCGCATCAAGCGAAGCATTCGAAGGACGCGACCGTTTAACAGGAGAATTGAAGTGGACGGCTACCCGTGCTGACCTGATCTTTGGTTCAAATTCAGAACTCCGCGCTTTGGCTGAACTATATGCATGCGAAGATGCTGAGCAGAAATTTGTGCATGATTTCGTTGCTGCATGGTCCAAGGTCATGAACCTTGATCGTTTTGATCTGGCATAAAAAATAAACGCAATTGATACACAAAGGTGGTTCGGAAACGGGCCACCTTTTTTTGTTTAATGATTTTCAACAATATCCTTGTTTCAAGAGCATCAAAAACTTTTAATATGGTGCTGATCCGTGTGTCTTTAAAATTGTTTTCTATTTTACTGATCTGCGCTTTTTGAACACCAACAAGTTGTCCGAGTTGTTCTTGTGTGAGATTTTTTTTGATGCGTGTTTGACGAATTTTTTCTCCCAGCAAATCCAGCCTAAGTTCATTTTCATAAACATTGCGTTTCGGCGTTCCTTTTGCACCAATGAACTTGTCTTTTACATGCTCAAGGCTGTATGTTTTCATCTTGGCTTGTTTGGGGTGTTAAAAATCACATCAAGAAATATAGAGGAAGTGGTACATTTTATTTTGACCGTAAGTCCTCATCGTTTTACCACCGTGGAGTGTTGCTCTCGGTTGGTACCCTTGTGGGTTCTTGATGATGGGGCAAACTTATAGAGAATTTAATTACACTTAATATAGAACGATCGCTTTAACAAAAATTTTATTGGAGAAGTTTACAATGATTGAGATATTCCTATATTTATAGACAACATTCTACCGCTACTGCCATGCCAACCACCTCACTACAGCAACACCTCCGCGAAGCAGGCTATGATCTTATTGATGGCCCGATTCGAAACCACAAACCTCTGCAGCTATGGATGAAAGAGGGTTTCAACCAGCCGGAGCTCTATTACGCCGATATCTTGCATGCATTCAGCAGTAGTAAAAAGTTAAGCATCACAAAAGATCCAGGGCTCGACATCAAGGATACAGACAAGAACGAATATGCCTTCCAGATTGGGATCACTATGGTGCAGGAATGGATGCAATCCATCGGAATGCCTCCCATCGATTTCAGCGGCGCCATCAGCGGTGGTAAAAAAGTAACCATCTCTTACAGGAAGGCTATTACTGAACTGGTACCCATCGGCGACCTGACCGACTTTCTCAGCGATGCCGATTTCCTTCATCCCAACCCGGTGCTCCTGCGCAATGCCAACCGCAACAATCTGCTTGTGATCACGGGCGTGGTAACAGCTGAACAACTGGTCGCCGACATGGAAACGGACAGTAAAATCAACAGCAAGATCATCAATGGCCTAAAGAAGTCTGCTAACAACAAGATTGAGTTTTCTTCTACCAAAAACAATACACTCAGAATGGTTGCCGGCACCGGTAGATTTCCTGTAGCCGTAAAAGCCAACCGCATTGATTTTGACAAGGGCAGGTTCAATGGATTGCAGTTGGTAACTGATGGAAGGGATTTGTTTTAACCAGCAGTTGTGAGCCTTTTGTCTGTCAGAAAAAGATAATTTCTTGTACGTTGTTTTAGCGTAACTTCATAAGAGTAAATACTTTGAATGACAAAAGCCACTGGTTTTGAATATATTTACCAAAAGCTCCTTTCTGCTAAAACCAAGCATTGGGGAGAGCAAGTTATTTTGGTAATTGCCATTGCCAGTTTCTTGATTCATTTGGCCATTATTTACCTGGTTGATTTCGGGATTATTCCAATTGAAGTTACATCTGACTTGCTCAAAAATCCTATTGCAGCGATATACACCCCATTTTCCTTTATCCTTGTGTATGAAGTTTATTTGTTGATTCATTATCTACCCAAATCGATTACTACATATATCAGCAAGCAATATGAAATCATCACATTGATCATCATCAGGAGATTGTTCAAAGATCTTTCCTCTTTAACGCTTACATCAGATTGGTTTACAATTAAATATGATTTACAATTTACTTACGATCTTTTAGCCTCTGTTTTGCTGTTCTTTCTTATTTATCTCTTTTACAAACAGAGTAAAAAACGCTACAGGGTTATTGATAACACAGCGAATGAAAGGGAAGGGATTGCAAGGTTTATAAAAATTAAAAAATATATTGCTACCGCCCTGGTGCCTGTACTCATCATAGTTGCTGTGTATTCTTTTTTTAATTGGAGCATGAGCACCATTTATCCGCAAACAAATGCAAGGGTGTCCTTTAGTAATATCAACAATATTTTCTTTGAGCAGTTTTTCACGATTTTAATCATTGCTGACGTTGTACTGTTGTTGTTTTCTTTTTTCCATACGGATGAATTTCATAAGGTTATCAGAAATTCGGGCTTCATCATCTCCACTATTTTGATCAGGCTATCATTCTCTGTAAGCGGCCTTCTCAACACACTACTCATTGTATCTGCTACCATATTTGGTCTTTTGATACTGATTATTCATAATAAGTTTGAAAAAGAAAAAGCTGCTGAGATGGCTGATTCCAGTTCTAATAAAGTGTAGTGAAACAGTTTAAATGGCTGTTATTTGATGAATTTTTATCTAATTTTTATGTGGGTAGTTCTCTTTATTTAATAATATTGGATTGTAGAGTTAAAGCCCTATCTTCATTATTCGATTAATTTATTTAACATGTTCAAAAAATTTACTACAACAGACAAGCTATTGTTTATTTCTGCATTGGCCTCATTGGTATTTTCTGAGGTACTTTTCTTCCAAGGCGAAAAACAAGAAGCTATTTTCCTTGGATTGTGGGTTCCTTCCATCTTGGCGTTTGGAATTTATCTGAAACTTATAAACAATACCAAAAATGATTGATTTCATCCCATATTTTGCTGGCCTGATTACACTTCTGTTTAGCGTAGGTTTTTATTTTGCCATAAAAGAGCCAAATAAAGAAAAATAATCTATCCCTGTCTAAAATTTTCATCAGTTTGGGACACCATACAACCAGCTGTTGTATGGTATAGTACCTCAGTTTCAGTTGCGAGTCCTTTCGCCATATTTTTTATTAAAGGACTATTGTAGACTACAAATTTCTATGCTGGATTATTTTGCACAAAATCAAGGTAGGGTTATGTTGTATCCAAATTGATGCTTATTTTCAGTTTGTATTTCAGGCAGCCTAAATGGTTCATACTTAAACCCTATTCAATCTTACCAGGAGTTCTGGCATTCGTGGCAAACATTTCATCCAGGTACAATGCGATAAGCAGTTTTGTAAGGCGTTATTGAAAAATATAAGTAAATTGAAGAAGACAAAATTTTAATTTCATTTACTTATGGGAAAGATTTGGCATCATAAACTGCATTCATTTAGAAATGCATATTTGGTTTCGCTCATCATCATACAGCTATGTTTTTCAATGGCATTGCAAGCACAAAATCGGCCCAATGTCATTTTCATTCTTACTGACCAATGGAGATCTACTGCTTTTGGTTTTGCAGGCGATACCCAGGTAAAAACGCCCTACATAGACCAATTCTCAAAAGAGTCTGTAGTCTTCAAGAATTGTGTATCTGTTATGCCCATTTGCACTCCCTACAGGGCTGCGTTGATGACCGGAAGATTTCCGACTTCAACAGGGATGTTCATGAATGATCTTTATATGCCGGAAAAGGAATTGTGCATGGCTGA
Source organism: Chitinophagaceae bacterium (assembly GCA_021738605.1). Classification (GTDB taxonomy): domain Bacteria; phylum Bacteroidota; class Bacteroidia; order Chitinophagales; family Chitinophagaceae; genus Pollutibacter. The sequence goes on from JAIPBY010000084.1 coordinate 6,949, forward strand.
AATATTTAAAAAGCAAGGCTATACCACTGCTTTTTACGGGAAGTGGCATCTTGACGGACACGGGCGGCTGAACAATGTGCAACCCTTCAGAAGGCAGGGGTTTGACTATTGGAAAGGCATCGAATGTACCCATGACTATAACAAAATGCCTTATTTTGAAAACAATGATCTGAAGGTTAAATACTGGGACAAATACTCGGCTTTCGCTATTGTGGATGATGCGGCAATCTACCTTGAACAGGCGTCAAAAAGCGCTAATCCCTTTTTGCTTTTTCTTTCGATTGAATCACCTCATTTTTCCCAGCACACAGCACCCCAGCAGTACCAGGACATGTATCCCAAAGAAAAACTGGTGTTGAGCCCCAATGTGATCGACAATAAATTTCCCAATATCAGGGAAAATCTTAAACAGTATTATGCACATTGCACCGCAACTGATAAGGCTATTGGAGATTTAATAAATAAAATCAAGTCCTTGGGTTTATATGATAATTCCATCATTATTTTAACAGCTGATCATGGTGAAATGATGGGATCACATGGTGTCAGGCCACATGAAAAGCAGATTTCCTGGGACGAGTCGGTCAAAACACCTTTTTTGATCCGCTATCCTGGAATCGGAAACAATGCTGGTAAGCTGACCCAAACCCCTATCACCACACCAGATGTATTGCCTACCATGTTGTCATTGGCAGGTCTTTCGATACCGCAGACCATTGAAGGAAGGAATATTTCTTCAGTGATCAAAAATCCTACGGGAGTAAATAACAGAGCAGCTTTGTACATGAATGTATATCCCACTGCTCCAACTCCATTTTCAGAATACAGGGCCATCAAGACCAATCGTTACACGTATGTAAAAACACCTGATAAACCATTGATGTTGTTTGATCATGTTGCCGATTCTTTGGAGCTCAACAATCTCATAGACAACAGCAATTACGCCCGGGTAAAGAAAAAAATGGATCGCTTGATGCACAAGGAACTGAAGGCAATAGGCGACGAGAATTTCAAACCATCCGAGTATTATCTCAATAAATTCGGTTTAACGGAAATGGGTATCAAACGTGGAGACATCATCAATACCTCAGGCAATCTCGGAAAGGTTTATACACCCAAATCTGATTAAATGAAAGAACCCTGCAACGTATCTTTTATTGTATTGTCCCTGCTCACTTTGTTTTCATTAAAAGGATTTTCTTTCCATCCTCCTTTGGGTAGTAATAAAAATGGGAAAGCAAGACCCAATATCCTGATTATTACGGTTGATGACTTAACCTATAATTCAGTAGGGGCATTTGGATGTACAATACCGGGAATTACTCCTAACATTGATGCACTTGCCAGGAGAGGAATGCGGTTTAATCGTGGCTTCATCAACACTGCCGTTTGCCAACCTTCCCGCCAAGCAATGCTTACAGGACTTTATCCCCATAACAATGGCTCTGAAGGGTTAGAACCCATGAGCATCAATGTAGTCACCCTTCCGGAAAAATTAAAAAAAGCAGGATATACCAACGGAGTACTTGGAAAGGAAATCCATTATCAACCCATAGAAAAATTTCATTGGGATTATATTCCCTTTGTCACTGAAAAAGATTCAACATGGAGAAAGTCATCCGGGAGAATTCCTTCTCTTTTTTACGATTATGCCATGACATTCTTTAAGATGTCACAAAAAAACAATGAACCTTTTTTTCTGGTAGCCAATTCCCAGGATCCACACAGGCCATTTGCAGGCACAGAAGAAGACCTGCAGTCTTTCGAGTATAATCCGCTTGGCCAAACCCGTCAATTTCAACCTGATGAAATTGACGTGCCTGCATTCTTGCCTGATATACCTGACGTCAGAAAGGAAATGGCACAGTATTACAGTTCCGTTTACAGGGCTGATCTTTCTATTGGCGCAATATTAAAGGCCTTATCCGAAAGCGGCATGGCTGATAATACACTAATCGTATTCATGAGTGACAATGGGTCAGCTTTTCCATACGGGAAATCTCAGTGTTATTATAACAGCAACAGAACCCCACTGATTGTTGCATGGCCGGGCGTTGTTAAGCCAGGTACAGTTGATTCCACCCATGCAGTTTCTGGCATCGATCTGATGCCTACCATTCTTGATGCTTTGCAGCTTCCTCAGGAAACAAATGCAGATGGGAAAAGTTATCTTCCCTTGTTATTGGGCAAAAAGCAAAAAAACAAAAACCATGTCTACACGACCTACTATCAAATTTTTGCCAAAATAAGGTATCCGATGAGAAGTGTTCTAGATGATCGCTTTAGCTATATTTATAACTTCTGGGCTGATGGTAAAACCAGCATGACCGGAGATGCAACGGGAGGGCTGACGTGGAAAGCCATGCTTGCTGCGGCCAAAACTGATGCTGCTATTGCCGAGCGTGTGAACTTCTACAAGTATAGAACACCAGAAGAACTTTACGATTATAAAAATGATCCCGACGCACTTCATAACCTGATTGATGACCCTGCGTATCAACAGGAAATAAAAAAGCTGCGAAAAAGAATGCTAAAGCTAATGATCAAGTACAAGGATCCTGCCTATGAGGCATACAGGGACAGAAACAAAAAAGATGTGATCAGTGACTTTATGAAACTGCAAAAAGAAAAAGCCAAAAACACAGGAAAGAACATTTTATTTTAGCATGTGTCTTCCAGCTTCAGTTTCTCAAGCAACACTTCACCCATCTGCTTGATCTTTTAGTTTACAATCCTGGAGGAACAAAAGCAATCTTGGACGCAGTCAAATGTGAAACCAATTTATTTTTCAATCCATTGATCGCTTCTTTGTACTTATTTTCTTTGATCAGGTTGAATTTTTCTCCGGGATCTGATTGTAGATCGGAAAAGACCTCCCTTGGACGTTCACCATGCTTGTCATCAAGCTGGTATTTATAGCGGCCACTATGGATCAGGTATCCCAACTGACTTTCAATGAAAATTTCAGTTCGCCAATTGTTTATTT
>JAIPBY010000085.1 GCA_021738605.1 Chitinophagaceae bacterium
CTCACCGGCGACCTGTATCTGCCCAAAGGATATGATCGTGCAAAAGACGGCCCCTTGCCGGTATTGATCTGGGCATACCCAAGAGAGTACAACAATGCGGCAGATGCGGCACAGGTAAGGGGAAGCAAGGACAGGTTTACCACCATCAGCTGGGGCTCACCCATTTTCTATGTGATGCGTGGTTATGCGGTACTGGACAATGCTGAAATGCCCATTGTTGCTGCATCAAAAGAAAGCAAGCCCAATGATACTTTTATTGAGCAGTTGAAACTGAATGCTGAAGCAGCCATTGGCGCTTTGTCCAGCATGGGTGTAGGCGATCCCAAAAGGATTGCCGTTGGAGGGCACAGTTATGGGGCCTTCATGACTGCTCACCTCTTGTCTCATACCAATCTTTTCAAGGCCGGATTGGCCAGAAGTGGGGCCTATAACAGGACCCTTACCCCATTTGGATTCCAGGCAGAAGAGAGAACGTACTGGGAAGCGCCCGATCTCTATTATAAGATGAGTCCCTTCAGCTATGCCAACAAGATCAAGACCCCAATTCTGCTGGTCCATGGTGAGGCAGATGACAATCCGGGAACCTTCCCCATCAACAGCGAACGCCTGTACAATGCCATCAAAGGACATGGCGGTACTGTTCGCCTTGTCTATTTGCCCTACGAGGCGCATGGATACAGGGGAAAGGAGAACCTGCTGCACCTGTTATGGGAACAGAGCCAGTGGCTCGACCGCTTCGTGAAAAACGCGAAATAAAGACTAAAAATCAATCTTCCCCGCAGGCCTGTCTGGTTTTGCATACTGCAACCGGACATTGGGCTGCGTGGTATAATAGGCATCCATGCCAAGGCTGACCATAGAAGAGGCCTTATCCAGGTTGATGAAGCCATCTTTGCTGATCATGGCTGGCTCAATGAATGCATGGAGCAGTTTACCCACCACCAGGAAGGTATTGTTCATTGTCAGTGGAATGATTTCAGCAAGTTCCATGGCATATTGTACCTGGCTTTCCAGAACAAAAGGAACAAGAAAATCAACCTTGTATGCTGCTGTCAACCCCACTTCATTGAACTCATTTACCCCTTCAGGATATTTTGCACTGGCCTGGTGGGCTTGTGCGATAAACTCCGGATGAATATGGTTGATCGTATACAATCCGTTATCACGGATATTGGACAGGGTATGTGGCGCTGCATCAATTGGGCGATTGATGAACCCAATATAGGCAGGATCTGCGCCGATATGAACGATGTTGCAGAAAACGCCAAGGTTCGGAATGCCTTCCTTGTTGATGGTGGAAATTAGACTGACGGGTTTGAAACCACTTAAGGAATTCACAAAATTGGCCCGATAGAACCTTTCCCAGCCCTGAATTTCATCGATTGAGTAATGTTTCACATTTCATTTAACGTGACAAGACAAAAAAGGTTGGAGATTCGTGCAACAATATCCAAACCCAAAACGCGTTATAATGATGAATATCCAAAAATCCTATCCAATGAAAATTTCAGCTGCAGGTTTAATCCTGTTTGCAAGTCTTACCATGTTGCTTTCCTTTACGAGCAACAAACCGTTTCCGGCGGATAGGTTCAATGCCGAAAAAACAGTTTCAAATTCAAACACGCTTTTCATCCATTCAATTTATACACAGATCCATCAGGCAGGTGCAAACCTGTCTGAGGAGATCTTTTCTCTTGCCTTCTCAGGGTTCGAGAAACTCAATGCACAGGGCCGTCTCAGCACAGACAGCATCCTTACCATCATCGACTTTTCAAAATCTTCCAGGGAAAACAGGCTGTTTGTTGTTGACCTGAAAACAAAGGAACTGCTCTTCAAAAGTATTGTCGCCCATGGCAGGAATACGGGCGAAGAATTCGCAAGGTCTTTCTCCAACGCCATGAATTCCCACAAAAGCAGTCTTGGTTTTTATATAACAGGAGGCACTTACATGGGATCGAATGGATTTTCGATGCTGCTCAATGGTGTTGAAAAGGGATTCAATGACAAAGCGAAAGAAAGGGCCATTGTGATGCACGGAGCAGACTATGCCAGTGAACAGGTGATCAGGTACAAAGGATACTTGGGAAGAAGCTATGGTTGCCCTGCTTTGCCCAGGCCCATCAACAAAAAAATAATCGAAACAATCAAGGAGGGGAACTGTATGTTCATGTACTACCCCGACCAGCAATATTTGAGTAACTCAAAAATGATCAATGGTTAAAATGGGATCTTAAAATGGTTAATCCGACCCGGCCTTTACAGGCTGGGTCTCTTTTTTTAGAACCATAATGCCACCAACTGACAAATCAATCCAAGCAGAAACCCGGTAATGAGATCAAACCACTGATGATCTGAAACAATCTTTCTGGAAGACAGGACCAGCCCAGAGATAAGGGCAGTAACCATGAGGGGCAAACCTGAATACATGGTGCCATCGAAAACTGTCAGTACCATCAGCCCCATCATTCCACCTACGCCGATTCCATGCATGCTGATCTTGTAATAATTGTTCAACAACAAGGCAGCAGATGAGGCAAAAAACATCCCCCTGCACATGTTTACAATTATGCGTGGTGTTTCAGGCTGGTGCTTGAAAACATAATAGGTCCAAAAGAAAAAAGTGATGCTGGCGATATAGGGAACAATGCGTTCTTTCTGCGTTGTCAGAAAAACAGACTTGCTGAATCCGAGCCCTTTGAGCAGGGCCACCACCAACAATGGGAAAAATACATTGTTGTTGATCACGGCCAAGAGTTTGAGCATTTTGGCCTTCGCAGAGAATCCCACAAAATAGGATGGATGAATGAAAATCAGGTAGAAGGCCATCATCACCCCTACAAAAAGGGGATGAAATACAATGGAAATGATCTTGGCTGAAACCTCCATCCACCGAGGAAAAATGACCTTATCTGATTCGATTTGCATATGGGTTATTTAAAGTTCTTTTCTCAAGCGTGCAACAGGAACATTCAGTTGTTCCCTGTATTTGGCAACGGTTCTGCGTGCAATATTATATCCTTTGGCCTGCAACATGTCAGTAAGGCTGTCATCTCCCAAAGGATTTCTTTTGTCTTCCATCATGATCAATTCATGGAGGATGTTTTTCACTTCTTTGGTAGACACTTCCTCTCCACTTTCTGTACTGAGCGATTCACTGAAAAAATATTTCAGCCGAAAGCTCCCGAATTCTGTTTGCACAAATTTGCTGTTGGCCACCCGACTGATGGTAGAAATATCCAGCCTGGTTTTTTCTGCAATGTCTTTGAGGATCATGGGGCGCAATGAATTCTCATCCCCGCTGAGGAAGAAGCTCCGCTGGTGCTCAATGATGGCCTGCATTGTCAGCAACAAGGTTTGCTGTCTTTGCTTGATGGCATCGATGAACCATTTGGCTGCATCAATTTTTTGCCTGATAAATACAACCGCCTCTTTTTGGCGTTTGTCCTTCTTGCTGCCTTTCTCATAGTCTTTGAGCATGTCCCTGTACTCATCGCTGACCCTCAGGTCAGGAGCGTTGCGCTGGTTAAGGGTCAGCTCCGGTTCTCCATTGTTGTTGTACACAAAAAAATCAGGAATGATGTACTGTTCAGCCTTATTGATGGATCCGGCCTGAGCTCCCGGTCGGGGATTCAAACTCCTGATCTCCTGCATGGCATCCTTGAGCAAGTCTTCGTCTAACTCCAGCGAACGGATGATTTTATCGAAATGCCTTTTGGTGAATTCGTCAAAATGAAAATCAAGGATTCGAAGTGCTGTTTTCAATGCAAGAGATTGACGTGCTTTGATTTTTCTGCGCAGTTGGATAATCAGGCATTCCCTGACATCCCTGGCGGCGATGCCCGAGGGATCAAACTGTTGAATGAACCCTAAGACATGTTCAACCTGATCTGCCGTGACAATGATGTTTTGCTTGAAGGCAAGATCGTCCACAACAGAATTTGTATCCCTGCGCAGGTATCCATCATCATCGATGCTGCCAATCAATTGCTCGGCAATTTTTTCTTCGAGCGCATCAAGGTTCAATAACCCTAGCTGTTCTGTAAGCATTTCATTCAAGCCGGAAGAAACGGGATGCGGAATTGAGCCACTGCCTTCCAACTCGGGCACATGATCATCCTTGAGCTTGTACTCAGCAATATCATCATCATCCCCATAGTCTTCGTAGGGAACGGGGTCCTCCCTGTCATCTATTGGTTCATCCTCCCCTTCGGGCAAATCAAGGTCCAGTTGATCTGAAGCATCCTCATCTGTTTCTCCTGTCTTCTCCTCCCCAATTTCCAATGCAGGATTTTCCTCTATTTCTTCCTTAAGCCGCTCTTCCAACAAGGCTGTAGGCACCTGCAACAGCTTCATCAGCTGGATTTGCTGTGGAGAAAGTTTTTGTTGTAGTTTTTGTTGGAGTCCCTGGTACAATGCCATTGCTAAAACTTCCCTTGTGTGAATGGGAATTGAGCTGTAAATTTACGAACAAAACACACCATTGAGAACACTGGTCATCCTCATATTTATTTTAACAGGACAAACCTGTTTTGCACAGGACAGCAGCCTGGCAAAAAAGCCGTTTTTTTTCCTTTCCGGACAGATGATCATGCCTGTCAAAAAAACGAATGCCCCCGTAAAGGCCAATCATGCCAATGTACAACAGGGATTTGTTTGCAAGCAAGAATGGAAACTGGAAAAGAAAACAGGCGTTCCGATGCGTTTTAGGCTGGGATCACTAGACTATGTAAACAAGTTGGAAGGCAAGTAGCGTTGTTGGCTATTCTGCTGAAGAACCCCGCATTTTATCCAACAACCCATTCAGGATTCTCATCTCTTCTTGGTTGAGGTTTGTAATGACAGCCATCATCTCTTTTTCTTTCTGATCAATTGTTGTCAGTACTTTTTTCCCTTCCTCCGTGATGCTGATGTCCACAAGACGCTTGTCGGAGGGACAGGTTTTTTTGTCTGCCAATCCTTTCAATACAAGCCTGTCCACAATCCTGCTTGTATCACTCATCTTATCCAGCATGCGCTCACGGATTGTCAGTGTAGAAAGCGGCTGTGGATGGCTACCGCGCAGGATCCTGAGGATATTGAATTGTTGCAGGGTGATGTCTTCCGTGGAAAGAAAATCCCTGATTTTTTCCGTGAGCCAGTTGTTGGTGAAAACCAGGTTGATGATCAGCTTTTGGTTTTCGCTGGTGAAGTGTTGTTGTTTGATATCTTTTTCCAGTCCCATGTTGTCAAATTGGATTTTTGGTTTGATCAACAAATTCATGGGAATAGATCTTGACCAGGATGATGGTATAGCTGAATATGAGTGGTCCGAATATAAATCCCATGAATCCAAACAACTGCAGCCCAACAATGACGCCAAATACGGTGATCAGGGGATGAACGTTTCCAATCTTTTTCATCAGGGTAACCCTGGCCAGATAATCTACATTTCCGGTGATGATGAGGCTATAAATCAGCAGGCCCGTGGCCTGGCCACCCATCCCTTTTGAGTAAAGGTATACAACCAGTGGAACCCAGATCATCATGGTGCCAACAATCGGAAAAAAAGCAAAGACCCCGGTAAGAAAGCCCCACATCAAGGCATCATCCATCCCAAACAGGAGATAACCTACGCAGGCAAAAAGTCCTTGAATAATGGAAATCAGTGGTATGCCGATGGCATTTGCCTTGACCATGTGTTTGGTTTCATGGGCCAATGCAACCACACTTTCCAGATGAAGGGGGATGAATTTTCTGATGGAGTCTTCCATTGTTCTGCCACCTGTAAACATGAAATACATCACAAAGAACATGACCATCATGTTGCTGAGAATCATGGCAGAACTGTTCAGAAAAGTGGGTATGTAGTTGGCCAGGTTAGATTGAAAGGCAGCAAGATTTTTGGGAGAGAAGATTTCTTGACCAGTGATGGACTTGATCTTGTCTGATAGGGCCTGCACACCCACCAGCAGCTCATCAGCGTGAAGGAACAGGGAGCTTATTTTAGGGGTTACCAACAAAACAGCATAATAAAGAGGGGCAGCAATCAGGAGCAGAAATACAACAATGATCAAAAGGGATGTAAGGCCGGGATTCCATCCCCGCTTTTCAGTTAGCCTGAAGTACCGTTCCCTGCCCAGGACATAAAAAGTAAGTGCCCCCATCAGTCCGGGAAGAAATACATACAGCTCCTGGATGATCAGAAAAGCCAGAAAGGCAATCACCAAAAGCAAGACAACCTGTCTGATCCTGTTGTTGAACTGGGTCATGAATTTTATTTGTAGGTTCAGCTCCAAACTTTCAGTCCTTCGCTGCAATTGGAACAAATATCAATATTTTTTCTCCCCCTCATCAATTCTGTCCTGAACTCATTGTATTTTTTACTTTCCCATATTTCTTTCATTCCACTTGTACTCATTTCTCCAATGATGTGTTGGGCATCTTTATCGAAGCAACAAGGAACCACCTTTCCATCCCAGGTAATCACATTGCTATGCCACATCTTCCAACAATGATTGGGCATTTTGTTCTTCGGAACGGTCTGGCCTGCTGCATCCTTCCTGTACCGGCTGAACTGGTCTGTTGATGGAATCAGCTGGTTGGGATCATTTTCATAGTCATAAATCTGTGCCGTCTTGAACCAAACATCGTCCAAACCCATTTCGCTGGCCAACTGCTTTACCTCATGTACCTGGTGTAGATTGGGCCGGACCACCAAAAATTGAAAAACCACCATGGGCGTGTTGCTCTTCAGCGCTTTCCGCCATTTGATGATGTTCCTGGCACCCTCGAGCACCTTATCCATCTGGCCATTTCTCCTGTACTGCTCATATGTTTCCTGGGTTGTGCCATCCAGGGAAATGATCAGCCTGTCTAAGCCACTTTCAATGGTCTTCCTGGCATTTTCATCAGTCAGAAAATGTGCATTGGTGGAAGTTGCCGTATAAATATTTTTTGAAGAAGCATAGCGCACCATATCCAGAAAATCCTTGTGCAAAAAGGGTTCTCCCTGAAAATAAAAACTAAGGTAAAAAAGCTCCTTGTGCATGGCATCAATGGTTTGATTGAAGAAATCCATCTTGATGGTGCCGGTTGGCCTTGTGAAAGATTTGAGTCCGCTGGGGCACTCTGGACAACCCAGGTTGCAGGCAGTGGTGGGCTCAACGGAAATGGAAAGCGGCAATCCGAGCATGTAGGGCCGCCCGATGGCCTTGCTCAACTGGTAAGAACCTACAACTTTAAGGGCATTCCAGCACTTTCGAAGGGTACATTTGGACAAAAAGTTAAAAATGTCGTTTTTGTTATGCCTGGGCATGACTGTAAAAATAAATGAAAGTCTTGTTCGTTATGTAGATTTGCACAACAGTTCAATAATAAATGAGGCTCAGCCTTGTATCAATACCTAGTCCATGCAACCCAAAGCCATTCTGACCATCGTTTTCCTCAACATCGCTGTTACGGGATTCAGCCAGAACAAAAATGTATTCATGGAGAACCATGAAATAGCAACCATGGAGGCAAAAGCAGCCGGACTGAGACAAGAAGCATTGATGGGTACAGAAAATTTTTCAAAAGCCTCCGCTAATTTTGACATCAACTACCTCGATTGCAAATGGAATGTAGATCCCGGAATTCGCTACATCCAGGGAAGCGTCAAAACGGGATTTACGATCACAGAACGCACCAACATCATCACCTTTGATCTGGTTGATGCACTGAAGGTGGACAGCATCCGGTTCAGGACCGGTAAAATCAGCCATTACAGACCATTTGATAATTCTGTCATTGTCAACCTTGGTGTTTTTCTGGACAAAGGAAACAAGGATGCCGTTGAAATTTTTTACCAAGGCATTCCCCCGGTTACAGCACCCATCAGCACGTTCACAACCAGCGCACATGCAGGGGTTCCCGTGATATGGACACTCAGTGAGCCCTACGGAGGAAGGGATTGGTGGCCTTGTAAGAATGGGCTGACAGACAAGGCAGACTCATTGGATGTTGCGATCACAACCCCAGAAAAATATACATCCTCCAGCATTGGTATGCTACAATCAGATGAGGTCAGGGGCGGATTCAGGACCACCCGCTGGAAACACAGGTACCCCATTACCACTTACCTTGTTGCATTTGCAGCCACCAACTACCAGGTCATTCAGGATGAAGTAAAATTGGGGAATACAACCATGCCCATCATGGAGCATGCCTACCCGGAAAGAGCAAGTGATTTTCTCAACGCTGCAGCCATCACCAAAAGAACACTGCAGTTGCTGCACAATACCTTTACCCCCTATCCATTCATCAAGGAAAGGTATGGCCATACCCAATTCGGTTTTGGGGGAGGCATGGAGCACCAGACCAATTCATTCATGGGGAACATGTCTGAAACATTGATTGTACATGAAGCGGCACACCAGTGGTTTGGCAACAAAATCACTTGTGGAACATGGAGAGACATATGGCTCAATGAAGGCTACGCCATATTTTGCACCAACCTAAATCTTGAAAAGCACTATCCTGAAGCGACCCTGCTCAATACGTACAGAAGCCAGATCAACTTCATTGCTTCAAGGCCCAACGGGTCAGTGTATGTTGATGACACCACCAGCGTATCCAGGATTTTTGATTCAAGACTCAGCTATAACAAGGGCGGATGGGTATTGCAAATGCTGCGCTGGAAACTGGGTGATTCTGCTTTTTTCCGTGCAACCAGAAATTACCTGAACGATCCTGCACTGGCCTATGGCTATGCAAGAACCACAGATCTTAAAAAACATTTTGAGAAGGCTGCGGCAACAGATCTCACAGAATTTTTCAACGATTGGGTATATGGACAGGGTTTCCCCAGCTACAAACTTCAATGGGCAACTGTGGGTGGGTCTTGGATTCAAACCACACTAAACCAGACAACATCCGATACGTCAGTCAAATTTTTTGAGATGCCTGTTCCTGTCAGATTCAAATCGGCTTTCAATGATACTACCGTTGTGCTGAACCATACAAAGAATGGACAGGTTGATTTTTTCAAGATCGGCTTTGTGCCCGATTCTGTATTCATCGACCCAAAATTGAAAATTGTTTCTGCCAATAATACAGCCACCAAGGCTGAAATTTTTCCTGGATCAGGGAATGTTATGGTATTTCCCAATCCTGTTCGGGATGAGTTCAGTGTTTTGTTAAAAGGGATGTCCGAGGGTATTCTGAATCTTTCGTTGTACAATATTGTAGGGCAATTGGTTTGGAGACAACGGTTTGGGAATTTCAGTGGTGCAGACCTTTTTGTAGTGCCATCAGCCAATCTCCCTGCAGGCAGCTACTGGTTAAGGGTCAACAAGGATGATGATCCTGAGATTATCAGAAAAATCATCAAATAATGCTAAAGGTGTTCCTTCCACCACCGTTTGAACAACCTAAAGAGAAGGAAAATACTGCCAACAAACCAGCAATAAAACAGCACGTTTCCTATTGGATGCTTTCCCTCAAAAAAAGCCAGTTCAAACTTCAATCCTGCAACAGCATTGATCATCAGCCAAACAAGGGCCGATGTCAGCGACCAAACAATGCGTTGCATGAAAGCACTTACTACAGGATCCATATTCTCAAAACAAAAAAAGCCGGAATTGGTTCAGGACTGATCCTTCCCATTCCGGCAATAAATTATTGAACTACTATTTTGCGTCGAGGATCAGCGGTGTGCCTCCTTTGGAAGGCATGACAATGATTTTTGAATTGGCAGATTTTGCCAGCTCTTTCATGGCCTGAATCTGCTCGTACTGGAGCTGCCTGTCACTAAGGCTCTCACTGATGATGCGCTGGTAATCAGAAATACCCTGCGCCTCAACCCTTTTGCGTTCTGCTTCCTGTTTTTCTTTTTGAAGGACAAACTGCATTTTTTGGGCCTCCTGTTCTGCATTGATTTT
>JAIPBY010000086.1 GCA_021738605.1 Chitinophagaceae bacterium
ACCAATCCCTTGCCAAAAACCAATTGCCACATCCTGTTGACGGCAACCCGGGATGTCAATGGGTTTTTATCATCAAACATCCATTGTGCAAGGCCCAACCTGTTTTTAGGTAGCTCCTTGGGGAAAGGCATGATGGCGGCAGGTGTTGAGGGTTCGACCGTATCCCCGTAACTATCGTACACGCCACGCAGCAATACACGGGTGTTTCTGGGCTTGGGAAGATCTCCCATGACCATGACCTCTTTGGTTGAATCATATAGATCACACAATGATTTGCGTGCACGCATCAATGCAGTGCTGTCGTATTCGTTTTTGGTCCCCTTTGGATCAAAATGTAATTTCCCATACAGGTGCCTGATTTCTGCTGGAGACAAGGTATTGGTGAACATATGAAATTCATCAATTTCCCCACCGGGCATGCTGCGGTCGAGTTCTCTTTTTCCAAATACAAGACCCCGATAACGGCCTGTCTTGTGGATATTGGGATAGGAGCGAATGTTCTTGTACAAATGGTCAAACTCTGTATCAGTTGGCGCTTGTTTTCCATTGAGGTGGATGCGCAGGCCTGAGGCTTTGCTGCTGCCGTCGTAACTGATGGCCACATGATACCATTGGTTGGGTATTAATTTTTCTTTGGTGATGACGCTGACGGCATCATGTGGATACGCATGATTCAGCCTGAAATTGAGCTTGTTCTCTTTCATCAAAAGATCATATCCCTGGTATCCATAGCGGTGGGGATCACTGGCATGGAAAACAGTTGCCAAAGGATAGTTCGTTGGCACCTTGATCCAAAGGCTGAAAGCAAAGGGATCATAGCGTTCAAAATAGGCTATTTTGTAGGGATCAAAAGAAACGGATGTTTCATCATTGTATTTCAGGGAACGACCAATAACACCCTGACCATATTCAGCCATCCTAGTTGAAGCATCAATCTTGCTTGCTGTGGCATTGATAAAATACTCCTTATCCTTGACAACCTTTGTTTTATCAAAATCAAGTTTGGCAACCAATTTTGCTGTCAACGCTGCAGCAATCTCCTTTTCAGTTGCTGCATCAAGTGCTGCAATCTTTTGCCTTTCTTTGGGTGCTTCCTTTTTTTCAAGGGCTGCAATCTGTCTGGCATAAACACCAATCTTCTGATCATCCGCATCGGATGTCAATCGAAGTGTGGGACCGGCCACCATATCGGGGCCGCCATAATTAGGACTACCCTTTTCAAACGTGCTGTTGAAAAAAGCATACATGGAATAGTAGTCCTTCTGACTTATTGGATCATACTTATGGTCATGGCATTTTGCACAACCTACTGTCATCGCAAGCATTGCCGTACCCAGCGTATTCGTGCGATCTACAACGTACTCCACACGGTACTCCTCATCAATAATCCCCGCTTCTGAATTCTGTTTGTGCATGCGGTTGAATCCTGTTGCCAATACCTGTTCCTTGGTGGCATTGGGCAAGAGATCACCCGCTATCTGCCAGGTGAGAAAATCATTAAATGGGATGTTTCTATTGTACGCACTGATCACCCAATCACGCCATGGACTTACCTCATGGTGTTTGTCGTCCAGATAGCCATGGCTGTCTGCAAACCTTGCCACATCCAGCCAGTAGGCCGACATGCGCTCTCCGTAGTGATGGGAAGCCAGGTACTTGTCTACCAATTTTTCATAGGCCTTGGGATCTGTATCCTTCAGAAAGGCATCCACTTCCTTGACATCCGGCGCAATGCCTCTGATGTCAAAACTGAGCCTGCGGATCAGGGTTTCCTTGTCCGCTTGTTTGGCTGGTTGCAACCCCGCATTCTCCATTGCATCCAAGGTGAAATGATCAATGTCATTCTTGATCCAATCGCTATTGTTCACAGAAGGAACTGCCGCCGATTTCAAGGGAACAAAGGCCCAATGTTTTTTATACTCAGCGCCTTGCTTCACCCATTTTACCAGGACGGCTTTTTCGTAAGCAGAGAGGTCCAGGTGAGACTCAGGTGAGGGCATGACATAATCAGCATCTTCGCTAAGGATTCGCTTTACCAGTTCACTTTTGGAAAGGTTTCCCGGAACAATGGCCTTCAAGCCAGACTCGGTCACTTTGCTATAGGCAAAAGAGGCAATGTCCAGGCGCAGATCAGCCTTCTGTTTCTTCGCGTCCGGACCATGGCAGGAGAAGCATTTGTCTGAGAGTATTTTTTTGACATGAATGTTATAATCAATCTCTTCAGGGAGAGATGCATAGGCTTCAGCAACTTCCTTGGGGAGTTCGGTATTGTCACAACCGAAAAGCATTAACGCAAGAAAAAAGATGAGAATTCCTCTCATGGGAGTGCTTTTATTGTAGTAGTAAACGTAATTTACTCTATTATACCTAAATCCAAAAACGAATTTCATGCGCAGAAAATACCTTCGGTTTACACTGCTGATGCTCACCATCGGCATCCTTGAAACCCAGGCACAATCGATACATGTGAGCCCGAAAGGAAGCGACAAAAACCCCGGAACCAAAGAAAAACCTGTTGCCAGCCTGACTGCGGCCAGAACCTTGGTCAGGAACCATAAAAAAACAAAAGGACTGCCCAAAGGCGGGCTCAATGTAATCATCTACGGTGGCATTTATGATCTGCAGGAGACATTCCAACTTTCTGAAGAGGATGCGGGCCCCATCGTTTGGTCAGCCGCAGCAGGGGAAAAAGTGAACATCACCGGAGGAAAAACAATACAACCGGGAAAGTTCAGCAAGGTGACTGATAAGGCTATTCTAAACAGGCTGGAAAAAGATGCCATCGGAAATATTTGGCAGGCAGACCTGCGGGCCGAAGGAATCAATAACCTCGGTAACCACCGCCAATATGGTCATGGCCTGCCTGTTGTGCCGGCAACACTGGAACTCTTCTACAATGGTGAACCCATGACCCTTTCAAGGTATCCCAACAAGGGTGCCATGAAAATCGGCAAGGTATCCGATCCGGGATCCGTTCCACGCACTGGCGACAAATCCAATCGGGGTGCCCAGTTTGCCTATACAGACAGCAGGCATAAAAAATGGGTTGGGCAACAGAATATCTGGATTCAAGGCACATTGAATTACGGTTTTGGGGATGACTATAACCCCATTGATTTTATAGACACCATTGCGGGACAGGTCAAACTCAAGAAACCGCATCTCTATGGCGTTGGCTCTGGAAAAGATTTTCAGGAATATGTGGCCATCAATATACTTGAAGAATTGGACAGCCCCGGAGAATGGTATATCGATGAAAGATCAGGAATACTTTACTTCTGGCCACCCACTGACATGAAGGATGCGCTGATACAGGTTTCCATGTTGGAAGATCCCATCATCGCACTCGAAGGCACTGAGCATGTAACACTCAGGGGGCTTACCATTGAAGCTGGCAGGGGAATCGGCCTATACATCGAGCGCAGCAATCATACCCTTGTTGCCGGCTGCACCGTAAGGAATGTGGGTACATCAGGAATTTTTATGGGCCAGGGAGCGAAATTATTGGATGAGAATGCCTCGATTGATGACTATGTTGGTGAACCACAATCCAGACAGATTGGAAGTTTTCAAAACCATATCTACAGGAACAATGCCTGGAACAGAAAAGCCGGCAGCAACAATGGCGTGCTGAGCTGTGATGTCTACAACACAGGTAGTGGCGGAATTTACATCAGTGGAGGAGACAAGAAAACACTGACAAAGGGCAACAGTTATGCTGAAAACTGCAGGGTATACAACTATACCAGGAGGAATAAATTTACCTGGGCAGGCATCCGGGTAGATGGATGCGGCAACAGGATTTCGCACAACGAGATTTTCAATTCAGACTGGCATGGCATCTTTGTACACGGAAACGACCACCTGTTTGAATACAACTACATCCATGATGTCACCCTGAATTCAAACGATACCTCTCCCTGGTACATTGGCAGAAATCCCAGCGATAGGGGCAATGTTATCCGCTACAATTATCTTGACAATTGTGGCAATCCCAACAGGATGACCATGGGCATTTATTGTGATGATTCATCAACAGATGTCTATGTATATGGAAATGTTTTCAACAACATGAAAACCAACCATGGTTTGCTGTTCAGCAACGCAGGCTGGGATATTGTGATGAAGAATAACATTGTAATCAACCCGATTGCGCATACAGCAGTAGTTTCTGCACTCTGGTATACCTGGGCTGCACCACAAACAAAGGAAATGTTTGGAAAGAACGGGGTCATCAGAAGGAGGCTTGAGCAAGAGATTGATTTCAGGTCTCCGCCTTATTCAACAAAGTATCCCGCATTGCTTCCCTACCTTGATGTGATTGTGGAAGGAAAAGAGTGGCAGGCAATGCGTTCCAGGGGTAACATGCTGGAAGGAAACCTGATTGTTGGCGGACCAGAAAATCCAATCGAATTGTTGGGAGGTCAACATGCGCAGATGGATGGCAAAAACAATTGGGTTACCAAAGAAGATCCCGGATTTGTAGACATGAAGAACAAGAACTTCAACCTGAAACCAGATGCCAAGGCCTACCAGATGATTCCAGGTTTTGAACCCATCCCATTTGACAAGATGGGAACCTACAAGGATGCATACAGGAAATCGGAGAAACAATAAAAAAATCCCCTGCTAATAGGTATTACTTGCCTTGGAAACTGACTGACTCAAATGCTGCTGCAGCGATTCGTCTGGCCAGGGAATTTGCTGTCCATTCTGTCTGAATGTTGGCATGGAGGCGTTGCGCTTTTTCAATTTCTTGGTCATCAGGGATGCCATTTCGCGGAGCTTCGCGGGTTGGACTTTGGCCAAATCATGTTCTTCTCCTATGTCCTTGGAGAGATCATACAATTCCAGTTCCCCGGTCTTGTGAAAATAGATCAGCTTCCAATTGCCTTTGCGCAGGGCCGTTCCCCAGGAGATACCGTGGTTGTTGACATTGGTCCAGTTGTTGGGATAATGCCATAACAACACTTTTTTGTCGTCTTTCAGTGTAGGATTTTTCAGAAAGGGGGCGATGGATTTCCCGTCAATGGTCTGGGCGGTATTGTATTTTTTTATCCCAGCGAGCTCAATCATGGAAGGGAACCAATCATCGATGCTTACATACTGATGATTGGTCGAGTTGTCTTGTATGCCAGGGCCAGCAACAATCATCGGTACACGGATCCCGCCTTCATACAATGAGCCCTTGCCTTGCTTGAGGGGAAGGTTTTGGGTATGTGCCTTGCCGGTTCTGGGAGGAACCAGGCTTAGGCTTCCATTGTCTGTCATGAAGATGATATAGGTGTTTTTGTCTTGCCCACTTGATTGAAGATAGTCCATCAGTTCACCAAGGCTTTTGTCCATGCCTTCCACCAGTGCAGCATATTTGGCTTCTGTATCCGTAAGGCCTTTGTCGATATAGTGTTGGTAAAAGCGATCATCCTTGTTGAAAGGTAAATGCACAGCATAGTGCGCCATATAAAGAAAAAAAGGCTTTCCTGTTGGCAGGTTTGCCTTCATGGCAGCAATGGCCTCTTCCGTTAATGCATCGGTTAAAAATGTTCCTTTGGCAGCATGCTTCTCAAGGCCACGAACGCCCCAGAGCGTGTCGTTGGGGTTGCCCTTGTACTGATCCTTCGCCAGAAAACTTCCGGGATGTCCTGCGGCAGTTCCCGCAATGTTGACATCGAAGCCAACGTTCAATGGATTGGAAGCAGGAGTGCCATAAGGAGCGAAATGGGCCTTGCCGCAGTGAATGGTATGGTAGCCCGCTTGCTTCAACAATGAAGGCAAGGGTGTTGCCAAGACCGTATTGTTGATGCCCTCCACTGGGCTCATGCCATTGTGGTTCCAATTGGGTGGAACCAGCACACTGTCTGGATAATCGGTGGGCGTATTCTTTTTTACATTGGTCCAATTGGTGACATTGTGCCTGGCAACATTCATGCCCGTCATCAGGCTGACACGTGTAGGTGTACAAACAGGATTGGCATATGCATTGGTAAACTTCATGCCCTGCCCTGCCAGCCGCTCCATGTTGGGGGTGCGGAAGATCATGTTCAGCGGTGTTTTTTTATCCCAAAAGGGAAGGGAGCAATCCTGCCATCCCATGTCATCCACCATGAAGAAAATGATGTTCGGACGTTGCTCTTGTGCATCAAGAGACAAACCAAACAACAACAATGCAGGGAGAATTGAACGCAACAATTTCATGAAACTCATTTTAAAAATTAAGTTGTTTCCATGGATATTCACCATCATTTTTTTGAGGCTTCCCAGGAGTAGATCTGCCTTCCTGGATGTATTTTTTCAGCAAAGCAATCAGCTCTTCAACCCGCTGAGGAAACTGATGGTAACAGTTGTCCTTTTCTGCAAGATCTTTTTTGAGGTTGTACAATTGAATGGGTGGTAATCCCTCTTCCGCTTTCCCAGGTGTTGGAAAACTCCAGCCACCAGAACCTGCAGCAAGGATGAGTTTCCAATCTCCCTTCCGAATGGCAAAACTACCATTGATGGAATGGTGTACAGTGGCTTCACGAATGTTGCCTTTAAAATTGGGATTCAACAAAACTGGAAGAAGATCATGGCTGTCTTCTGCTTCATTGTCTTTCAAATCATAATCAACGATTGAGGCAAAGGTGGCGATAAAATCATTCAATGATACCGTCTGGGAAACAGTCCTCGGGCGCTTGATGGTTGCGGGCCACTGAACCACCAATGGCACACGGTGTCCCGCTTCAAAGATATCCGCCTTGTGTCCACGGTAGCCGTTGTTGGAATCATGTCCCCTTTCTTTCAAGAATTTAAAATCAGCCTGTGGAGAGCAGCCATTGTCAGAGGTAAAAACAAGGATGGTATTTTCTGTCAAATTGTTCGCTTTCAATACCTGTTGAATGGCGCCTACAAAATCATCCACCTGTTTCACAAAATCTGCATATACATTCAAGCCTGAACTTCCAACGAATGATTTGTTTGGCGAAATGGGAGTATGGGGAGCAGTAATGGGCAGGTAAAGAAAAAATGGCACTCCAGCGCTTGCAGCCTTGCCGATGTAGTTGACAGATCTTTGCTGAAGATCGGGCATGATGTTCTCTAAGTTCCATCCCTCAACCCCGATTCCAGGCCTGCAATCTGCATAGGGTTGCGTTGGGTAAAATACTGTTGGCTTGCCCAAGATCCTGTCGTTTTCCATGTAAGCGTATGGAGGATAATTGGGTGCATCCATTCCGAAGAAATAATCAAACCCTATGGATGTTGGCCCACCGGGAACCTGCTTTGCAAAATCGATGTTCTGCTGGTCTTTGTTGTCAACCGGAGCCTTACCGTCGATGGTAGGCCAGTTCCATCCCAGGTGCCACTTCCCCATTGCTGCCGTCTGGTAGCCCTTTGATTTGAGCATGCTGGCCATGTTGGTTCTTCCCATTTCCAGCAATGGCTTGTCGTATTGCACCAGCACTCCTTGCTTCAATCTTGACCGCCAATTGTACCTGCCGGTTAAGATGCCGTAACGTGTTGGCGTACACACAGCAGCGCTTGAATGTGCATCAGTAAACAAGATTCCGTTTGCAGCAATCTTGTCTATATTGGGCGTGTTGATTTTTCCCTGCTTATTAAAACATGAAACATCACCCATCCCCAAATCATCCGCCAAAATAAAAATGATGTTTGGACGATCCATCTTGAGCTGGGCATTGGCCGACATAAATGCAAAAAGGAAAGCACATAAAAACAAAAAACTTGTGGCATGATGACGCATGCCACAAGTTAATTTTTTTTCTGCATCCGCTGCATGATGCTGCTATGCATTTCAACAGAAGTGAGGCATCAATCCCTTGCTACTTCTCCATGATAAATGGAGTCTAGACCCTGCTCTTCCTCTTCTGCCGTCACTTTTACCCTTGTAATTTTGTTGATGAGAACCAACATATAATAAGTGAAGAGATATGCATAGACGGATGTGGCCACCACCGCAATGAGTTCTTTGAAAAAGAATTCCGTACCACCAAAAATCAATCCATCTGCACCATTGGGGTTGATGGCCTTAGAGCCCAATACACCCAAAAGAACCGTCCCAACAACGCCGCCTACACCATGCACACCCCAGACATCTAGTGCATCGTCCCAGCCCATTCTGTTTTTGAGCTGCACCGCCCAATAGCAGACAAGAGAGCCAAGTATTCCAATGAGGAAAGCAGATTCATAGGTAATATAACCAGCTGCAGGTGTAACTGTAGCCAGGCCTGCAACAGAACCTGTGAGCAAGCCTACAAACGTGGGACGTTTATGAGAGCCGAACCATTCAATGCACATCCAGGTGACAGCACCTACAGATGCAGCCAAGTCCGTATTAATGAAGGAAAGCGCTGTAATCCTGTTTACGTTCAACTCACTGCCAGCATTGAAGCCATACCAACCGAACCAGAGCAAGGCAGTTCCTATGGCCACCAGCGGCAGGTTATTGGGCCTGTCATGCTTCACTCTTCTCTCTCCCACATAAATAACAGAGGCCAATGCTGCAAAGCCAGCTGTGGCATGCACCACAATTCCACCAGCAAAATCAAGCACGCCCCATTTGGCCAATAGGCCATTACCCCAGATCATGTGGGCAAAGGGATAGTAAACCAGGATTTGCCAGAAGGTAAGAAAGATGAAGAAGGCCTTGAAGGTGATGCGGTTGGCAAAGGCTCCGGTGATGAGCGCAGGTGTGATGATGGCAAACATCATCTGGTAGGCGATAAAGACGATTTCCGGGAAACGTTTTTCTTCAGAGAACAAGGAGTCGGGTGTTACTCCATGGTAGAAGGCTTTTTCCAAATCTCCAATGATCTGACCCTCACCACCACTGAAGCAAAGGGAATACCCAAAAGCATACCATAGCACCGATGTCCAGCCCATGGATACAAAACTCTGTATCATGACATTGAGGATGTTCTTCTTGCAAGCCAATCCTCCATAAAAAAACGCCAGTCCAGGAGTCATCAACATGACAAGACTGGTACAAACGATCATGAAGACCGTTAATCCAACATCGATCATAAATAGTAGTTTATAGTTTGGGGACTGCAATATCAGCAATTAAAATGAATAATTATTGATATTTTATCAACCAAAACTTATAAACCCAGCAGGAACATCACATATTTTACATATATGAATTTTTGTAATATGTATTTAAGGTTTGACGGTTTTTACTGTGATGGGAAAATCTTTTTTTGCCAACTTATAGGACATTCCCTCAGGTATAATGACCTCCACGGATCGCATGCCATTGACCGTAGAAATGGTTTCCTTTACAAGGCCCAATGGCGTGGGCAAGACATAAGTTGCTGATTGCAGATCACCTGGCTGTGGATCGATGAGGATTTCTTTGAATCCAGGCTTGGAAGGACGCAGACCCATCAGCCTGAAGGCGATGATATTCGCAGGTGCAGCACCCCAGGCATGGTTCCAGTCCAGGTTGGGTTTGAACTTGCTGTCCCAGGCTTCCATCGTCATTCCAGCTCCCACTTCAATCATGTGGTACCACCCCCGGTCTTTTCTTGACTGGAGCAAAGCCAGTGCCTCCTTTTCCAATCCATTTTCATACAATGCATCCATTAAAAACTGAGAGCCATACACAGAGCAGGACATTTCTTTTTTGATCACAAAAGGAATGACTTTGGCTTTTTGCGTTTGATCCAGCAATCCAAAATCCAATGCAAAAAAATTGGCATGGAAAGAAGCATGATTGGTTGT
>JAIPBY010000087.1 GCA_021738605.1 Chitinophagaceae bacterium
CGATGAGGGGAGAAACCACAATGGCGCAGCCCTCGCTGATCATGGCAGGAAGTTGGTAACAAAGGCTTTTGCCGCCTCCGGTAGGCTTGATGACGAAAGTATCTTTCCCATTGAGCACATTGTTGATGATGGCCTCCTGGTTGCCCCTGAAGGCATCAAAACCAAAATATTGTCTTAGGGGAGAAAGCAGGTCCCAGGCCGCGTTGGCTTGGGGAATTTGATCTTTTGCTGTTTTTTTATTCTTTGATGGAGGCATTATAGGTTGAAGCTGATATTGTTTAAGGTAATTCAATTTAATGTAACCAACAATTAGACAGATGGTTTTATTAATAGGACCCTGATTGTGCAGGTTCCACACAAATTTACCGATAATAGGGCAGAATTCCTCGGTGAACAGACCTTCTTACATCTTTAAATTATGGTACTTTTGCATTCTACCGGCCCAAAAGGGCTTTGTAACCAATGTACATGCAGCATATCTCCATCAGAGAAATCGCCAAACAAACCCTATCCATAGAGGCCGGTTCTATCATGGAATTGAGGGAATTCATTGATGACTCATTTGTTGAGATTGTCCACCTCCTCGACAACATGAAGGGACGTCTTGTGGTCAGTGGAATCGGAAAAAGCGCCATCATCGGCCAAAAAATCGTTGCCACCCTCAACAGTACAGGAACCCCATCCATTTTCATGCACGCTGCCGATGCCATCCACGGAGACCTGGGCATGGTTCAGCAGGACGATATCGTGATGATCATCTCAAAAAGTGGAGAAAGCCCGGAGATCAAGGTCTTGATTACTCTGATCAAGAACCTGGGCAACAAACTGATTGCCATGGTGGGGAACCTGAACGCTACGCTGGCCCAGGGCGCAGATCTTGTGCTCAATACAACCGTCAGCCAGGAGGCCTGCCCCAACAACCTTGCGCCAACCTCCAGCACCACCGCACAACTGGCCATGGGCGATGCCCTCGCTGTTTGTCTGATGGAAGTAAAAGGCTTTTCCTCTTCCGATTTCGCAAAATTTCATCCCGGCGGCAGCCTGGGTAAAAAATTATACCTCCGGGTCAGCGACCTGAGCAAGTTGAACGAGCGTCCTGCCGTCAACCAAAACAGTTCAATCAAGGATGTAATTGTGGAAATAACCAGAAAACGGCTGGGCCTAACCGCCGTGCTGGATGAGGAGGGCATGCTGACAGGTGTCATCACAGATGGCGACCTGAGGAGAATGCTGGAAAAAGGGAATGACATCCTCCATACAACAGCGAAGGACATCATGGGCGTCCATCCAAAAACAATTGAGGGAGATGCCCTGGCCGTTGATGCGCTGGACAGGATGAGAAAAAACAATATTACCCAATTGATCGTTACAGAAGACAAACAATACGCAGGTGTCATACATTTGCATGACCTGATCAGAGAAGGTATTATTTAAGCAAACATTATGATGAACAACAACCATTATGTGGCCATCATGGCCGGTGGAATTGGAAGCAGGTTTTGGCCCATGAGCCGTACCTCTTACCCAAAGCAATTCCTCGATATCCTCAACACAGGAAGAACGCTGATTCAGGCAACCCATGACCGGTTCAAAAAATTCATTCCTGTGGAGAATATTTATATTGTTACCTCTGAGGAATATGTTGAAATTGTAAGGGACCAACTTCCAGAAATTCCATCCAAAAACATCGTTGCAGAGCCTTCCAGAAAAAACACAGCGCCCTGCATTGCCTATATTTCCTACAAGTTGCAGCAATTGAATGAAAAAGGAACCCTGATTTGTGCACCTGCAGACCATATCATCCTCGATGATACTGCATTCACCAAGGTTTGCCTGGAGGCCACGAGTTTTGTCAAAGCCCATAAGGCATTGATTACCCTGGGCATCAAACCCAGCCATCCCAACACAGGCTATGGCTATATCCAGTTTGAACAACAACCTGCCAGCGACAATGTATACAAGGTGAAAACCTTTACCGAAAAACCGAATGCTGACCTGGCAAAAACCTTTGTATCCAGTGGAGAATTCCTTTGGAATGCGGGCATCTTTGTATGGCAGGTGAACAATATCGTTGCCGCATTTGAAAAGCACCTTCCTGAACTGGCAGAAATATTTGAGGCTGAAAAAACCTTGTTCAATACCGAGAAAGAAAAGTCAGCCATTGAAAAAATCTATCCGCTTTGCACGAATGTGTCCATCGACTATGCAGTAATGGAAAAAGCAGACAATGTCTATATCATCCCATCTTCTTTTGGCTGGAGCGATCTTGGAACTTGGAATTCTGCCCATGAAAACATGGAAAAGGATTACCTGGGCAATGCCGTTTCTGGATCTGAAGTGATGGTGATTGATGCAACACATAACATGGTGCATGTTCCCAACAACAAGCTTGTTTTGCTCCAGGGATTGAACGACTATATCATCGTTGATACCGAGGATGTGCTGATGATCTGCAAAAAAGAAAAAGAGCAGGAGATCAAACAGTATGTAGCAGAAATCAAGCGGAACAAGGGAGATAAGTATTTGTAGAAACAATGCACCCTATCAACTCCAAACTCCCCAATACCGGCACCAGCATTTTCACCGTGATGAGCGAGCTTGCTGCAGAACATGGTGCCATCAACCTTGGCCAGGGTTTTCCGGATTTTCCAATGGATGAGGAATTGGCGGCATTGGCAGCGAAGGCCATTATCGATGGCCATAACCAGTATGCCCCCATGGCGGGATACATGCCGCTTCGGGAGGCCATCGCTGCAAAAATCCAGCGATGCTATGGCAACAACCTCTCTCCTTCTGAAAACATTAGCATCACACCAGGAGGAAGCTATGCCATCTACACAGCCTTCACCTCCATTCTCCAGCCCGGAGATGAAGTAATTGTTTTTGAGCCCGCCTATGACAGTTATATTCCCAACATCATCGTCAACGGTGGCATTCCGGTGCGCATACCACTTGAGTTTCCCACCTACAGGATCAACTGGGAAAAAGTAAAAAATGCCATCACCAGCAAAACCAAAGCCATCATCATCAACTCTCCGCATAATCCTACGGGCAGTGTGCTTTCGCACGATGACATTTTAATGCTACAGGATTTGCTGCGCGATACTTCCATTTTCCTGATCAGTGATGAGGTCTATGAGCATTTGGTATTCGATGGTTTGAAGCACAACAGCATCCTGAAATATCCTGAATTGTTTTCAAGAAGTTTTGTTTGTTTTTCCTTCGGGAAGGTATACAATTGCACCGGGTGGAAGCTGGGATACTGCGTTGCGCCATCGGCCCTCATGGTAGAGTTCAGGAAGATCCACCAGTTTGATGCCTTCTGTTGTTTTACACCAACGCAAGTTGCCTTTGCCACTCATCTGCAGAAAGAAGAACGTTACCTGAACTTGTCTTCTTTCATGCAACGAAAAAGGGACCTGTTCCTCCACGAAATGAAGGACTCACCATTTACCATGCTCAACTCATCCGGCAGTTATTTTGTTTGTGCCACCTATGAAAAAATTGGAAAGGTTTCTGCCATGGAGCTTTCCATTCAACTGACCAAAAAAATTGGTGTGGCCACCATTCCGGTTGCTGCGTTTTATGCGGATGGCAATGATGATCAGGTATTGCGTTTCTGTTTCGCAAAGCGTGATGAAACCCTTCAGGAGGCCGCTAAAAAACTCTCTGGCATTGTGCGCATGGCTGATGTTTTTCAGTAACTTCATTTCCAACGAACATGAGTGCCAATCATCCTACCATCAAGGAAATAGCCCTGAGGCTGAACGTATCGATATCCACGGTATCGAGGGCATTGCATGACCATCCAAGGATTGGAATCAAAACAAAAGAACGCGTGAAAGCACTGGCACGCGAAATGAAATACGAGCCGAATACCCAGGCCATTTTTTTCAAGCAACAAAAAACTGCTGTCATTGGTGTAGTGTTGCCCTCTATCAAAGAAGAGTTTTTTTCACAGGCCATCAGCGGAATAGAAGCCGCAGCTACCCAGTACGACTATACCATCCTGTTCGGACAAAGCCATGACGATCCTGCTGTAGAAAAACGGGTTGTTGAATCAATGAAAAGACAAAGGGTTGATGGCATCATCATCTCGCTTTCAAAAAACACCAACAAGATCAGTTACCTCAAGGAGATTGAAAATGCTGGGATTCCAGTGGTTTTTTTTGACAGGGTTCCGGACCAGCCAGATGTTCACAAAGTCTACTGCGACATCTACAAAAGCACCATCGACATGGTGAACTGGTTGTACAGTCGCGGATACAGAAAGATCGCCATGATCAATGGCCCCGCCAATCTCACAGCCAGCAGGGAAAGGCTGGAAGGCTATAAGCAGGCACTTTCGGAAAAGAAGATGAAAATCGATATGCGTTATTATGAAAGTACTGACCTCACCAAAGAAGGAACGACCAACGCCATCAAAAAACTCCTTTCACTAAAAAACAGGCCAACAGCCATCATATCCTTTAACGACTACGTGCACATGGATGCCACACAGTATGCACATCTGCAGGGTATCAAGATCAATGCAGACATTGCTTTTGTAAGTTATTCGAACCTTTCCATTACTGACTATACTGCCTTTCCACCCCTTTTGTCTGTTGAACAATACCCTTACGGACAAGGTGAGCAGGCCATGGAAACCATCATCCGAACAATGAAAGAAGAACACACAAAAGATCTTTTCTATCACGAGGAAGTTCCGGCAACACTTGTGATCCACAGTACAAAACAACTCAGATGAAAAAATTATTTTCTTTCGCTTTCCTGCTGTTTGTTTCATCCCTCACAGCCCAGACCTCCAAACCCAACATCATCTACATCTATGCAGACGACCTGGGCTATGGGGAGTTGGGTAGCTATGGACAAACAAAAATCAAGACACCCAACCTCGATCGGATGGCAAAAGAGGGAATGCGGTTTACACAGCATTATAGCAGTGCGCCGGTTTGCGCACCATCTCGCTGCATGTTGATGACAGGCAAACATCCCGGCCACTCCTATATCCGTGGCAACTATGAAATGGGTGGATTTGACGATGAAAAGGAAGGTGGGCAAATGCCCTTGCATGAAGGTGCCTATACCGTTGCAAAAATGCTAAAGGAAAGAGGATACAATACAGCACTGGTTGGCAAATGGGGAATGGGTGTCACCGGAACAACGGGCAGTCCTTTGAACCATGGATTTGATTACTATTATGGCTACCTCGATCAAAAACAGGCACATAATTTTTATCCCACCCATCTATGGGAAAACGACAAATGGGATACCCTGAACAACCATTTCATCAATGTTCACCAGCCGATCAAAGACACGCTGCATGCCACCGATGCAGACTTCAATTACTACAAGGGCAATGATTATGCACCTGCAAAAATGACAGAAAAAGCGCTGGGCTTTATCGACAAAAACAAGAACAAGCCATTCTATCTTTATTTGCCCTATACTTTGCCACATCTCTCTCTTCAGGCTCCTGATGAGTACGTGAAAAAATACATCGGCCTGTTTGATGAGCAACCTTATTACGGACAAAAAGGATATGCCGCTGTAAAATATCCCCGTTCTACCTATGCAGCCATGATCAGCTTCCTGGACGATCAAGTAGGCATCATCATGGAAAAAATTAAGAGATTAGGGCTTGATCAAAATACCATCATCATGTTCTCCAGCGACAATGGGGCCACTTTTTCTGCCGGTGTAGATTCCAAATTTTTCAACAGCGTTGCAGGATTGAGGGGATTGAAAATGGATCTTTACGAAGGCGGCATCAGCGTACCCTTTATCGCAAGATGGCCTGGGAAAATTGCGCCCAATACCGTTTCCAACCATGCCTCTG
Source organism: Chitinophagaceae bacterium (assembly GCA_021738605.1). Classification (GTDB taxonomy): domain Bacteria; phylum Bacteroidota; class Bacteroidia; order Chitinophagales; family Chitinophagaceae; genus Pollutibacter. The sequence continues at coordinate 5,840 of JAIPBY010000087.1, forward strand.
TGCAATATGATATCATGCCGACCCTTGCTGCGTTGACAGGAAAACCAGTTCCCAACCTGGATGGGATTTCCTTGTTGCCAACATTGATGGGGCAGGCTGCTGCTCAAAAAAATCATCCCTTCTTTTACTTTGAATATCCTGAAAATGGCGGCCAACTGGCGGTGAGGATAGGTAATTGGAAAGGGATCAAAAGAAATGTGAGAAAAGATCCTTCAGGCGCCTGGGAACTTTTCAACATGGAGACAGACCGGTATGAAAAAAACAATGTGGCTGCTGCACATCCGGAACTGATCAGGGAAATGATGGAGATTGCAAAAAGGGAGCATATTCATCCCCATATTCTGGATTGGGAATTCATCGACCCAAAGATTAAAAAAGCACAATAAATAGAGAGGGCGCTGGAAAGCGCCCTCGTTTATCAACCATCGTTGCTAGATTTCGTCTTCTTTTGAAAGAAGAATATTTTAAACAACTTGCGCAAACTTACCCAAGTATCTGATCAATTTCTTGCGCAAACGATTGCACAAAAAATAGCAGACTGATCAATGGCTTGCCTTGAGGTAACTCCAGCCCTCAGCCTGTTTTTTGATCAATTCCACAACAGCGCTGGGCACAACCGTGGTTTCTGCCATCAGCTTGGAAGGATCAATTTTCAAGCGCTTGAGCGAATTGTTGCACACAGCCAGGGTAACCCCTTTTTCTTTGGCCACCTTAACCCTTGCCGCAAACTGCGTAGAATCGTTCATCACGGCCAATATGGCCTGCCCATGAAAAACCACTTCTACCTGCAAGTCTGGCACCAAGGCCCTGGCATTGTTGACCTGGCGGAATACTGCGGCTTGAACCGTTGTATCGGCGCTGGAAAGGTCCCAAACCACACTCAACTTTTTTTCCTGTGCAAAACCTGCCAAGGCGATCATGCTCATCAGCAATGCCACTATTCCTTTTTTCATGTTGTCTTTTGCACAAATTACAACATTGTGGTCGGAGAGACATGGTCTGATAGGGTGAATTTTCCGCTTTCATTGAGGGCATTGAATCCGCCCTTGATGTCCACAAGGTTGTCAAAACCCCTGGCCTTCAAGATGGAGATAAAAATCATTGAACGATAGCCACCAGCACAGTGCACATAATGCTTCCTGCTTTTATCAATCTGCGCCATGCTTTCATTGATAAAATCCAGGGGTGTGTTTTTCACATCCAACAAATGTTCGATGGAATATTCGGAATGTTTTCTGACATCAAGGATATGGGTATACGGGTCTGTTGAGATGATTGACGCCAGCTCATTTGGCGTCACCTGCTCGATATGGTCCACTTCTTTTGCTGCATTTTTCCATGCATTGAAACCGCCCATGAGGTAACCAATGGTGAAATCATAGCCTACCCGGGCCAACCGCACCACTGCTTCTTCCTCCCTTCCCTCCTCCGTGACCAGCAGAATCTCTTGTTTGCTATCGGGTATCAAGGTTCCGACCCATGGTGCAAAATTTCCATCAATGCCAATATTGATTGAATTGGGGATGAATCCTTTAGCGAAATGTTCTGCTTTTCGGGTGTCAAGGATCAGGGCACTTGTTTCATTGGCAGCCGCTTCAAAAGCGTCTGGACCGAGTGCATGCTGACCCCTTTCCAGTACCTTGTCGATGCTGTCGTATCCCTGGGTATTCATCAAAACATTCAGGGGAAAATAGCCAGGAGCATCAACAAGTCCCTCCAAAACAACTGCCTTAAAACGCTCTTTGCTGAGGGTCGGATCCAGTGCATAATTGGTTCTTTTTTGATGACCCAGGGTATCGGTGGTTTCCTTGCTCATTTTCTTTCCACAGGCCGATCCAGCACCATGGGCAGGATAAACAATGATATCGTCTGCCAGGGGCATGATCTTGTTTCTGAGCGAATCAAAAAGATGACCCGCAAGGATGTCCTCTGTCAATTCTGCATTCAGTTTTTGAGCAAGGTCAGGGCGGCCAACATCGCCAATAAAAAGGGTATCCCCACTGAACAGGGCCGTTTCTTTCCCGTCCTCGTAAATCAATAGATAACAGGTGCTTTCCATGGTATGGCCGGGGGTATGCAGTACTTTTATTTTGATGTTTCCCAGCGAAAGGATTTCACCGTCTTTTGCCGCGTGGATGGGAAACGATGGGGCTGCGTTGGGACCAAACACAATTTCAGCACCTGTTTTACGTGAGAGATCAAGATGTCCTGATACAAAATCTGCATGGAAATGCGTTTCCAATACATACTTGATCCTTGCCCCGCCAGACGCGGCCTTTTTAATATATGGCTCTACTTCACGGAGAGGATCCACAATGGCAACCTCTCCTTCACTCTCAATATAATAAGCGCCCTGTGCCAAACATCCTGTGTAAATTTGCTCTACTTTCATGTGTTATTTTTTTTAGAATGATACAATTTTATCAAAATCAAAGTTGACCCATATGGCCCTTACTAACATTGATTTAAATCACTTTTACAAAAAACAACCTGCGTGACATCCGTCACATTCTTTGTTACCGGCAACAAGCATCTTTGCATTACGAAACTCAACACATGGAAATAATTGGATATTTGGCTTCACTGGTAATCGGAATCTCACTGGGCCTCATCGGCGGTGGCGGATCAATACTTACCGTTCCGGTACTGGTTTACCTTTTTGGCGTCGACCCTGTTCTGGCAACTGCCTACTCACTTTTTATTGTTGGATCTACCAGCCTTGTTGGTGCATTCCCAAAATATAAAAACGGGGAAATCAACGTCAAAACGGCCATCATCTTTGGAATTCCTTCGATTGCCGCAGTGTATGCAACCCGCGCATTCATTGTGCCTGCCATACCTGCTGAATTGTTCACCATTGGTTCTTTTGTTGTAACCAAAGCATTGATGATGATGATGATCTTTGCAGTACTCATGGTATTTGCATCGGTCTCCATGATCCGCAGCAAGAACGATAAGAAAGAAGAGGAAGGCCCACAGGTGTTCAACTATCCCATGATTTTGCTTGAGGGCGCAATTGTTGGCCTTCTCACAGGATTGGTTGGCGCTGGTGGAGGATTTCTTATCATACCTGCATTGGTTTTGTTCAGCAAGCTTCCAATGAAACAGGCCATTGGGACATCATTGATCATCATTGCAGCAAAATCGCTCATCGGATTTACAGGGGATCTTGGGAAACAAACCATGGATTGGACACTGCTGGCCTCTGTTACCTCCCTGGCCATCATAGGCATTTTCTTTGGAAATGCTTTGGGCAAAAAAGTATCTCCCGATAGCCTTAAGAAAGGATTCGGATGGTTCGTCTTGGTCATGGGCATATACATCATTGTAAAAGAAATTTTTTTCAAATAACAATAACCAAAACCCTTTTGTCACATCCTTAAAACAAGGACCATTGCAAAAAAGGATAATTCAATACAATTAAAATTCACCACTATGTTTTTTCAACACGTTTACGACAAAACCCTTGCTCAAGCCAGTTATTTCATCGGATGCCAGAAGGCGGGTGTTGCCGCTGTCATCGATCCAAAACGCGATGTAGATACCTATCTTGAAATCGCCAAGCAAAACAACATGACCATCACCCACGTGATGGAGACCCATATCCATGCCGACTTCCTTTCTGGAGCACGCGAGTTGGCTGCCCTCACCGGCGCCAAACTCTATCTCTCAGATGAAGGGGGACCTGGATGGGAGTATGCATTTGACCATGTTGGATTAAAGGACGGCGACAGTTTCATGGTCGGCAACCTGAAAATAGAAACCCTGCACACACCAGGTCATACACCAGAAAGCATCAGCTTTTTGTTGA
>JAIPBY010000088.1 GCA_021738605.1 Chitinophagaceae bacterium
AACAACATGAGCACATCCACCATAGAAAAAGTAAGCTGTTTGATTATAGGTTCTGGCCCTGCAGGGTATACTGCAGCCATTTATGCATCCCGGGCAAATTTGTATCCGGTTTTGTATCAGGGTATCCAGCCCGGTGGTCAGCTTACCATCACAACTGAAGTGGAAAATTATCCCGGGTATCCTGAAGGGATTCAGGGCCCTGAAATGATGGTTGATTTTGAAAAGCAGGCCAAGCGCATGGGGGCTGATATCCGTTATGGGTTGGCAACCAAGGTTGACTTTTCTTCTCAGCCTTTCAAGGTTTGGATTGACGAGGAAAAGGAAATGCATGCAGACACCATCGTCATTGCTACAGGTGCTTCTGCCAAGTGGCTTGGACTTGAAAGCGAGCAAAGATTGAATGGGTATGGTGTGAGTGCCTGTGCCGTTTGTGATGGGTTCTTTTTCAGAGGAAAAGAGGTTGCCATTGTTGGTGCTGGTGATACTGCTGCCGAAGAGGCCCACTACCTCAGCAAACTGGCAACTACCGTTCACATGTTCATCCGCAAAGACCAGATGCGTGCTTCAAAGGTGATGCAAGACAGGGTTATGAATACGCCCAACATTAAAATGTATTGGAATACAGATACAGATGAGATCTTGGGAGACAAGAAAGTAGAGGCCGTGAGAATTCTTAACAACAAAACAGGCGAGAAGCAGGACATTCCGATTTCAGGTTTCTTTGTAGCCATTGGCCACGAGCCCAACTCCTCAATTTTCAAGGATTTCCTTGACATGGATGAGGCTGGTTACATCAAAACCATTCCAGGAAGCTCCAAGACCAATGTTGAAGGTGTTTTTGCTTGTGGGGATGTTCAGGACAAACATTATAGACAAGCCATCACAGCTGCAGGAAGTGGTTGCATGGCCGCCATTGATGCAGAACGTTTTCTCGCAGCCAAGGGGCATTGATCAATCATTACTGCCAATTCATGGCTACAAATACCAATGCTCCGGCCAAATAGCCCAGCAAAGCCCAGAGGCTAATTTTCTTGAGGTACCAGAAGAATTCGATTTTGGTCAAGCCCATTGCCGCTACTCCTGCAGCAGAACCAATGATAAGGATACTACCTCCAGTTCCAGTGCAATAAGCGATAAATAACCAGAAAGGGTGATCTTTAGGGAATTCTGCCAAAGAATACATTCCTTGTGTGGCCGCTACCAATGGAACATTGTCAATGATGGCAGAAAGAACACCAAGGCTCATGACGATCAACTTTTGATTGCCAATTAGTTCGGTCAATTTTCCAGCCACATTTGTCAAAACGCCGGAAGATTGCAAGGCCGCAACACTGATCAATATCCCCAAGAAAAACAAGATGCTGGGTGTATCAATTTTTCTGATGGCATGGTTTACTGAAAGGTTGTCCTTGTCTAAGGTGTCCTTGCCACTGTGAATGAATTCAGTGATCAACCACATGATTCCAAGCGAAAACAACATGCCCATAAAAGGAGGCAATCCGGTAAGCGTTTTGAAAGCGGGTACAAAAAGCAGGGACAAGAGCCCAATTACCAAGACCATGTTTCGGGTAGATGATTTGACACCATGATGAAGATTGGTTGTTTTTTCCTGTATTTCTACATTCCCTTTTAGCCCCAGACCCAATGCCAGTAAAGGGATAATGACGGAGACAATGCTTGGGATAAAAACTTGCATGATAATGGTCGTCGCGGAAACCTGACCACCAATCCAAAGCATGGTGGTGGTTACATCTCCAATGGGCGACCAGGCTCCACCAGCATTGGCGGCAATCACTATCATCGCAGCAAAAATCAACCTGTCTTTGTTGTCGTGAATGAGTTTTGCGGTGAGTGAAATCAATACAATCGTAGTAGTCAGGTTATCAAGCACTGCAGAAAGGAAAAAAGCAATAATGGCAATTATCCAGAGCAATCTTTTTTTGTTGGTGGTCTTGATGCTGGAGGAAATGATGTCAAAGCCATCATGTGCGTCTATCAGTTCAACAATGGTCATAGCACCCAAAAGGAAAAACAAAATGCCCGATATTTCTCCCATGTGTTCCAGCAATTCATGGTGTACCTTATCATGTGAAATACCACTGAAAACATAGATTGTCCAACAGAGCACTCCTGTGATTAATGCACTGGAGGCCTTATTGAGCTTGATTTGGTGCTCAAATGCGATGGCCAGATAACCAATGATAAAAATTGCAATCATCATAATTATTGGATTGAAGTGAGGTCAACAACTGATTTTGGTCTCAATGCTTCAAGCCATTTGAAGCCCCGCAATTCTTTTTTATCTTCGGGTATTTCTTTGATGGGATAGGTGGTGCCTGTTACACCATTGATCCATGTCACCCTTTTCAATTCTTTTTTGATGAATTTCATGATGATGGCATCTGCCATGGAATAGGTCATGCCTACGTAGGAACTGTCCTGGTCTTGTAAATAATAAAGGCTCTCGCTGTTGCCTTTGGTTTTGAACTGATCGATTTCGCCATCCACAAATTGCCCAATCATGTTGTTGCCCCTCAACTGGTTGAAAAGACCTTCAGGGGTACGGTTGACGGTAAATGCATTTTCATTGGCCTGAAACCGGTCTGCTTTTTTATTCTTGGTGAAAAGATAGAGTGTATCTCCAGATATCTGACTTCCTTGTGCCCATAATACAGGATCAACGTAGAAGCGAAAAACCGAGTCCAGGCCAGAGTAGTAGAGGCTGTCAGATTTTCCCTGCAGAGAATCTGAGAATATTTTTACGTGGTGATAAGCCTTGAAAAACCGGATGGTATCACTGTTTATTTTTCGTGCAGTATCTTTTTTCAGATAAGCAGAGTAGAGGGTGTCGGCTGCAATAAACAGCGAATCGTTGTCTTGTTTGAACACCATCATGGGGCGCTTCCAGGCATTGATGGTTTTGTATTCGTTGTTGAATGCTGCAGTACCAGCCAGCATGGAAATTCCCTGTGCTGAGTCCCTGTAATATACATTTCCATCGGCCAAACCTGAAGACGATTTCTTGTCATAATCAATCTTGTCTGCTATCACCGTTTGAACACTGTCATCAATGATGGGTCTCTTGGTAAAACTGGCCTTGCCGTTTTTTAAATCGTAAAATCCTTCCCTGGTACGGATCCTGGATCTTCCGTCGTTGATGGTGGTTGCTGCAACAAAGCTGGCAACTTCTGAGTTGAGGTTGTACAACAACGTATCTGTTGTCATTGTATACTCTGGATCAACAAGTTTGACATTTTTCTGGAAATAAACTTCCTTGGTATCAGTATAATAAAAACCTTCTTTGCTGGTCAAAACAGATTCTCCATTGACAACCTTGCCACCATTGAGGTAAGTGCCGATCTTGGCATTCACATCGTATTCCAGGGCTTCTGTGGTTAGTACACCTTTTCCATCGGTGAGTTTTACCTTTTTTTTCAGCTCGGCGATTCTGGTGTCTCCCTTGTATTTGAGGTATTGTGAATAGGTATGGACACTGTCTGCATCATTGATGTGAATATTACCGAAAGCCTCAATCTGATTCAACTTAACATTCTGTGCTGCACTGTCGCAATAGAAAAGGGTATTGTCCTGCTTCATCACCACATTGCCAATCAGGAGATTGAGGTCTCCGATTGAATCCTGTTTGACCCTTCTGAATACATCTGCCTTGATGATTTGAATGAACCTGCTGCTGTCAATTGGTGGCGCAATGCTATCGGTTATTGTTTCCTGCGCCTGATTGTTTTGCAATAGGCAGAAGAGGGAAAAAAACAGGATGAAGGTTCCTTGTTTGTACATTATTATTGTTTAGGCAAGGAATCAGGAAGCGGGGCCATTAGCGGGCCAGTTTTGTCTTTTTTGCCAAAAACCGATACCTGAACATATCTTTTGGGATGCAATCGCAAATCCTGTAACAAAGTATTGAGGCTGTTGCTGGTGCTGTTCAGGTTCTTATACAACTGTTCATCAGTAGCAAACTTGCCAAGGCTTCCTTTGCCATCTTTAATGCCAGCCAGGATGGTGTTGAGGGTAGTGGTGGCCTTTTCCAAAGAGGAAATGGTTTTGCTAATGTCAGCTGAAGCCAGATCCCTGGATGCTTTGGTAAGGTTATTGACCACAGCCGTAATGGAATCGTTGTTTTGTTTCAAATTGCCAGTGAAACCCTTGACGTTTTCAAGTGTTTGGGCGAGACTTCCATTGTTGGGTTCAAGCAATGCGTTGAGTCTTGAAGTGGTTAAAGCCAACTCTTCCAACGTACTGCCAATATTTTTCTTGGCTTCTGCATCAAAAACATTTCCTATTTTTCTTATCGTAGAGTCCAGGGTAGCAAGTGTTCTGTTGACGTTCTCTACAGTTGGTTGAAGGGTCTCTTTCAGGTCCTCTACCATGCTTTTGCTTTCCATTCCTTTGAGGGTATCTCCCTCATTCAAGAAGGTTTTGGCACTGCCCATGGTGATGACGATGGCAGTTGATCCAAGAGGAGTTGCCACAATTTTGGCATATGAGTCTGTAGGAATATTGATTTCTTTGAGCAGTTGAAAGGCCACCACCACTTCTGAAAGGTTCATGTCCTTTTCTTCGAGCCCCTCAACAGCACCCACCCTCAATCCATTGATTTTTATTCCATCAGCAACATTGAGGCCCTCCACTCTTTTGAATGTTACATACATGGTTGCTTTTTTGGCAAAGACATTTTTGCCTTTCAAAAAATTAAAGCCCAGGATCAGCAAAGTGATGGATACAGCTGTTAAAGCACCAACCTTCGTCTCATTAGATATTTTCATCATAAATTTGTTCATTTAACATCTCTCAACCTCCCCAGCCTTCGGCTGACAAGCTCAACCTCTTTAACTTCTTCAACCCTTTATTTCCCATCCACCATCGCCTTGTACTTCAACACCGCATTGGCGATAGACCTTGTCAATTCAATTTGTCCGCTCTCGCTGTTCAGGTAAGCTTCTTCATCCCTATCTGTGATGAATCCGGTTTCAATCAACACAGCAGGCATATTGGTGGCCTGAAGTACCCATATTCCCTTGTGGTTCCTCTGAAGAACCCCCATGCTGTTTCTGCCCACCACAACAAATTCATCTTCAATCATCGAGGCCAGTCTCACTGAGTTTTTGAAAAACTTCTGAGACCAGAGACGTGCTTTGATCATTGCTTCCGGGCTATTGACATCAGGAATATCCATCACCTCAGTAGAGGATTCATATCTTTCGTCTTCAATAATGCCCTTGGCTTTTTCATCAGACCTGTCTGCAGCCCAAACATAGGTAGAAGTTCCGTGCGCAGGATTGGGCGAGGTGGCATAAATGGGCACTTTCCTGTAGTATTTTTTTCTTTTACTGCCTTTTCCTTTGTAATAGGGCACAGATTTATAACCCGTAACGGTTTTCCTGGGTGGTGCCGCATTGACATGGATGCACACAAACAGGTCGCCATTTTCCCTATTGGCAAAATTGGCCTTCTCGGTAACTGAATGGTAAACATCCGTATTCCTGGTCATCACAATCCGCGTATCCGTTATCTCGTTCCTGAGCAAAGTGTCCAGTCTTTGGGCAATTTGAAGGGTGATTTGTGCTTCTGTTGAATACTCACCGCGTGCACCAGGGTCTGTTCCGCCATGGCCAGCGTCAATGATGATGGTTTTGATTTTTTGTGCACGGACAATGGGTTGTGCTATTGCCGTTGACCCCAGCATCAATACCAAAGAAAAAACCAGAGAAAATGAATGTATTGATTTTACCATAGTTGAATTTCATTTAGTTTGGGATACTGTTGGGAATCTTCACAAAATCTTACAACTTAATTTAACTAATTTTACCCGTCATAATTATGCTGCAGCCCCAAAGCAAATTTAGCTTAAAATATCTTTTTATCTTGATTTTATGCTCAGGGTTACTTCCTATTTTAACATTCTCAACGCATGGATCCACAACGCCATTTCATCCAATATTGGCTATTTCCATTGTAGATACCGTTCCCTCGTCAAGCAAAAAGGATACAGCAGCCAAGCAAGCAAAAGTGGATACCCTCAACCTCAAGCTTTCAGCAGATTCCATTACATCCCCCGTTGATCACAAGGCCGAGGATTCTATGGTTTTGGAGGTAGATGCCAGGAAAATGCTGCTCTATGGAAAGACGGAAATCAAATACGATGACCTACAGGTAAATGCCCCAACAATTGTTTTTGACCAGCAATCACAGTACGTTACCGCAAAAATGGGTAGGGACACTGCTGGCATTGTAACCGGAATGGCCAAGATGAAACAGGGGGAAACGATTACAGTGAGTGATAGCCTTCGGTTTAACTTCAAGAGCCAAAAAGGCCTTACCTACAGTTCTTTTTTCCAGCAGGACGAGCTCTACAATTTTGCTGAAAAAGTGAAGAAAATAGACCCGGAAACTTTTTTTGCCTCCAGGGGAAGGTTTACAACTTGTAACCTTGACACACCCCATTTTGCCTTTCGGTTCAGCAAGGCCAAGTTCATCAACAAAAAATTGGTGGTCACTGGCCCTGTGCATCCTGAATTTGAAGATGTGCCTGTTCCCATTTACCTGCCCTTCGGAATTTTTCCCATGAAGAAAGGCAGACAATCAGGTATCATTCCTCCGCAATTTACGGTTACCGAAGATTTTGGTGTTGGATTGGAAGGATTGGGTTATTACAAAGCCGTAAACGATTACTTGGATGCAAAGATCTGGTTTGATCTTTACTCATACGGATCTTGGCGGGCCAATTTCTCTCCCTCTTACAGGATGCGTTATCGCTATAGTGGTACCTTCAACATCAGCTTGCAGAATACCAAATTTGCCTTCAAAGGTGATCCGGACTTTAGCAGAAATAAAAGCTTTTTTGTTACCTGGTCGCACAGCATGGACAGCAAGGCCCGTCCAGGCGTTTCCTTCAGCGCAAACGTAAATGCGGGCAGCAGTAAATACCTGAGGTTAGTACCCAACGGTGCCTTGGCCAATCCCGGGTTCACTGGTAATGTGCAGGGAGGCGGCAATTACATGCAGCCCATGAATTTTACCAACCAGTTAAGCTCCTCTATTTCCTACCAAAAAACCTGGCAGGGAACCCCTTTCAATCTTGCGGTTAACCTCAACCACAACCAGAATACATCTACCCGCCTGGTCAACTTGAACCTTCCAGACGTTGCCCTTGTAATGAACACCATTTATCCTTTACAACCCAAGGAAGCAGTGGGGGAGTCAAAATGGTATGAGAAGTTGGGTGTGGGGTACAGTGGCAGTTACAAGGGACAAATTTCCTTTTATGACACAGCATTCAGGTTCAAACAGTTGATTGATACCTTCCAGTGGGGTGCTAGCCATGATATTCCCATCACCCTTTCCCTGCCACCAATGGGGCCTTTTCAGGTTGCCCCCAACATTTCTTTCAGAGAAAGATGGTATGCCCAGAAATTCTACAGAAAATGGAATCCTGTAACCGAAAAGCTGGACTCTACCATGGAAAAAGGCTTCAATGCGGCAAGAGAAATGTCAATGGGGCTTTCGTTTAGTACTGCAGTTTTTGGCACCTATCAAGCAAAGAAAAAAGAAGCAAAGGTGCAAGCCATCCGACATGTGATGCGGCCTCAGTTTGGCGTCAATTACAAGCCAGACCTGATGAAACCCTATTATTACCGTGAACAGGTAGACAAGCAAGGCAATCAGGTACTGATGTCTGTTTTTGATGGAAGCATTTATGGACCTTTCGGCTCTGAAGAGAGTGGTGGCATTGGATTTGGCATTGACAACAACATTGAAATGAAGGTTCGTTCCAAAACCGATACTGGCGAAGCAGAACTCAAAAAAGTGAAGCTCTTGGATGGATTTGGTATATCCGGTGGGTATAACTTTCTGGCAGACAGTTTCAAGCTGTCGACCTTCAGCATTTATGCACGCAGCAATCTCTTTGAAAAAATCAACATCACAGCCAATGCCTCTTTGGATCCTTATAAGGTCAATCCAACAAATGGCTACAGGATTGACCAGTATGCCTGGCAAGGAGGAAGCAAATTCAATTTAGGATCCATCACCAGTGGAAGCATCAACATGTCTACCAGTTTTCAGAGCAAGAAAAAAGATGAAAAGGACAAAGAAGAAAAGGAAAAATTGAAAGGGGAGGATGATAACCTGACCAATGACCAAATGATGCAGCAGATGGATTATATCCGCCGAAATCCAGCCGAATTCACTGATTTCAGCATTCCCTGGAGCCTGAGTTTCTCCTATTCCCTGAGTTTTACAAAACTGTTGCAGCCAGATTATCGCTACAAAACTGAGCTGACTTCGAGTTTCAATTTCAATGGAGATTTCAGCCTTTCACCCAAATGGAAAATTGGAGCCAATGGGTATTTTGACACCAAAACCATGCAACTTCAGTCGCTGACCACGTTCATATCCCGTGACCTGCATTGCTGGCAAATGTCGATAAACGTAACACCTGTTGGGCTTTACCGGTTTTTTAATATTTCCATCAGTCCCAAATCCGGTTTGCTGCGCGACCTGAAAATCAACAGGACCAGGTATTTTTACACACAATAGTGTCTGAGGGAGTCAGGTTTGCGTTAAGCCATCATCCTTTTTCCAGCCTCTCCCACATCAAGTTAAATACATATTCTTTCATTTCCCCGGCACTTGCAAAATCTTTTGGATCAATTGCAGGAAGAAACTCCATGCTCACCCTACCGGGCCAAAAGAAAAAAGTTTTGTTGTGAGGAAGCATTTTTCTTGTTCCCCTGATAACACAGGGAATTATTTTTTTGTCAGTATCGAAAGATAAACGGAACGCTCCATCCTGAAAGGGTTTCAGGGGATTCTCGGATTTGTTTCTGGTTCCTTCCGGATAGATACACATGTGCATACCATTCTCCAACACATTTTTCATGGCCAGATAGCTTTCCCTTCTGCTGGCATCACTTTTGCGGTCCAGCAATACAGATCCCCTTTTATAGATAATGCTAAATACAGGGACCTTGGCCATCTCAATTTTTGCGATGGTTTTATTGGCACCTGGGATGCCCGGGCTAGACAATGGCACATCCATCATAGAGTTGTGGTTGCAAACAACGATATAATTTTCACCTTTTTTGAAATGATCTCTGCCCAAAATCCTGAGCCGAACTCCGCTGAGGGTAAAGAAAACATCCATCCACATCCTCATAACTTGCATAAATGAAGCCGTTCTTTTAGGTTCTGCATATATATCCGTAACCCATACTGCGGGTATAAAAACCAACATCGAAACAATAAAAACGATTGCTCCCCAAACGGTAAAAACCCTTCCTAAAATATTTTTAACCATGCTATTGTTCTATAATTATCCAATCAATGGGGTCAATCCCATTTTTGACAAGGTATTCATTTGCCTTTGAAAAATGGCGGCATCCAAAAAACCCTTTGTCCGCTGCAAACGGGGATGGATGCATTGCCTTCAATACAAGATGTCTTCCTTCATCAATATGGGCTCCCTTTTCCTTTGCAAAGTTACCCCAAAGCAGGAAAACAATGTTCTTCTTTTCTGTATTGAGCAGATTGATGACTGCATCTGTAAAAATTTGCCATCCTATACCAGCATGGCT
>JAIPBY010000089.1 GCA_021738605.1 Chitinophagaceae bacterium
CGTTGGTGGTGTCTGCATCAGACCTTGCGGAATAGGCGAACCTTGTTTTTTTATACCAGGTGCTGTTGTAGCTGAAGGTGCTGACGGGTATGGCCAGGATACCGTATACGATAGGAACTTTCCAGTATTTCTTGTTGTATACCTGCCCAAGGCCGGGCAAGATGGCTGACCGCAATGAGGCCTTATTGGCAAATGACCTGACCTTACGGGTTGTATCCTTAATGGATGATTTTTGGGTGGAGTCTTTGGTTAATGTTGCTTGCGTTTTTTTACCAGAAGGCTTCAATTCTTTTTGGGCAAAAAGACTGTCAGTACTGGTAACCAGCAGGATCAAAAAAAAGCATTGTCGTAGTGTCTTTGCGCACATCAATGGATGTTGACATTCATTTTTTCGAGCAGGCCATTCAGTTCCTCCAGTGAATAATATTCCAGGCTGATTTTGCCCCTTCCGGTTTTTTGGTGTTCTAGTTTGACTTTGGTCCCAAAGAAAGAGGTGAGCTGGTCCTGGATTTTATTGAACTGTCCCTGTGGTTTTTGTTTTGCATCAACTTTGCCCTTAGATGGCTTGTACAATTGCTTAACCAGGTCTTCTGTTTGCCTTACAGAGAGTTTCTTTGAAAGAATGGTATTGTAGACATAAAGCTGTTTGTCTACCTCGCCAGCATTGATCAATGCCCTTGCATGTCCCATAGAAAGAGAGCCATTCCTGACAGCGACCACAATGTCTGGAGGGAGTTTCAGCATCCTGATATAATTGGAAACTGTACTTCTGTCCATCCCCATTCTTGTGGCAACCTCCTCCTGGGTCATTGCGCACTCATCAATCAGGCGTTGGTAGCTGAGGCCAATTTCTATGGCATTGAGGTTTTCTCTTTGAAGGTTTTCCAGCAAACCGAGCTCCAGGATTTGCTTGTCGTCAACCACACGCAGGTAAACCGGAACATCTTTGATGCCTGCGAGCTTTGCTGCCCTCCACCTCCTTTCACCGGCGATCAGTTTGTATTTCCCTGAGGGCAACTTTGTTACCGTAAGGGGTTGAATGATGTCGTGCAGGCGAATGGATTGGGCCAGTTCTTCAAGCGCCTTGGCATCGAAGTCCTGACGGGGTTGTTTGGCATTGGGGCTGATGTCTTCCAATGGTATCCTTGAAACTGCAGTTGCCTGTTCGATAACTTCTGATTTTAGTGTACCGGCAGGATTTTTCATCTCTGAGTCAATGCTGCCCAGCAGGGACCTGATCCCCCTGTTCAAAGCTTCTTTCTTGTTGCTGGGATTATTGCTCATTTTCTGGATTTATGGTTCTTTCAGCTTCCTTGATTTTTGTCATGTTGTTTTTTTGCAAAATCTCTTTTGCCAGGTCCAGGTAATTGGTGGAACCCTTGCTTTCCGCATCATAGAGGATGGCAGGTTTGCCAACACTCGGTGCTTCGCTCAATTTGGAGTTGCGGTGGATGATGGTATCAAAGACCATGTCTTCAAAATGCCTTCTCACTTCATTGACGATTTGATTGCACAGCCTCAGCCTACTGTCATACATCGTCATGAGTATACCTTCAATGGCCAGTGATGTATTGAGCCTGCTTTGAACAATTTTGATGGTATTGAGCAATTTCCCCAAGCCTTCGAGTGCAAAAAACTCTGCCTGCACGGGGATAGCAACGGAGTCTGATGCAACAAGTGCATTGACAGTGATTAGTCCAAGAGAAGGGGAGCAGTCAATTACGATAAAATCATAATTACCGCGGATTTCATCCAGCAATTGCTTGATCACATTTTCCCTGTTGGGATAATTGATCATCTCGAGCTCTGCGCCAACAAGGTCAATATGCGAAGGAATAAGATCAAGGTTGGGTATCTCGGTTTTGAGAATGGCATCGATGGGTTTGGCATCACCAACCATGCAGTCATAGATGCTCTGCTGGATGTTTTGCAAGTCGAAACCAACGCCTGAAGTACTGTTGGCCTGCGGATCTGCATCCACCAATAATGTTTTGTATTCCAGTACAGCTAAGCTTGCTGCCAGATTGATTGCCGTGGTAGTTTTGCCAACACCGCCTTTTTGATTTGCTACGCCAATGATCCGGGCCATGAATGTAAAAGATTTATTGAGAATGACAGGATGACAAATTTACAATTTCGGCACCATTTTAGGGAACATTATGCATAAAATAATGTTAGTCTTGTATGAAGGATGATATTTACAGGATAATTGTCGGTACAAACCGGGTTGGAAGCAACTCGCGCAAGGTTGGAAGTTTCTACAAGAGCGTTTTTCTATCTAAAGGTATTGATGCTGAATTGGTTACACTTGAAAATTTCAGCCTGGATCCCAGCTCTCCATCCTTTATTTCTTTTCAGCAGGAACACCTGAAACCTGTAACCAAGTTTATTTTTATTTTGCCTGAATACAATGGGAGCTACCCTGGTATTTTCAAGAGCATGATTGATATTACCGATATCAAGAGCTGTTGGCCAGGGAAAAAAGCATTGTTGGTTGGTGTTGCCACAGGCAAAGGCGGAAATATCAGGGGATTGGAACATGTGACTGGTGTGTTGAATTACCTCAAGGTGAATGTGCTCGCCAACAAGCTGCCTATTTCAACAGTGGACAAATTGATGGATGCTGAGGGAAGTATCATTGAATCCACTACCATCAACAGCATTGAACAACAAGTTGCGGAATTCATTTATTTTTAGGCAATGAAAAGACTATTGGGATCCTGGGTTTTTATCCTCATCATGCTGGCTGTGGACTTCTATGTTTTTCAGTCACTCCGTGTTGTAACCTCATCCTTGTCTTCAAAGTCCAGGCTTACCATCCATTTGTTTTACTGGTCTTTCACTGCTGTGGCCCTGTTGCTTTTCATCACCATCTCCTTCATTGGATTCGAAAAGCTTCCCCAACTGGTGAGGAGTTTTGTATTTCCGATCGTCATTGGTTTCTTTATTGCTAAAATAGTGGCTACCATGTTTTTCCTGCTGGATGATCTCCGCAGGATTTTTCAGTGGGGGGGAGGTAAAGCCATGTCTGCTATTAATGGTTCGGCTTCAAATGCTGAAGGGATCAGCAGGTCAGTATTTCTGTCCTGGCTTGGCATTGGGGTAGGCGGTGGACTTTTCGGAACGCTGCTGTATGGATTTGGAAACAAATACAAGTACAGGGTTGAAAAGGTTAAATTAAAGTTCGAGAACCTTCCATCTGCATTTAAAGGACTGAAAATCGTACAAATATCAGATATACATTCAGGAAGTCTTGAGGATAAGATTGCGGTTGAAAAAGGAATCCGCAAGTTAATGGAACAAGAACCCGACCTGGTGTTCTTTACCGGAGATCTTGTTAACAACGTGGCCACTGAAATGGATGGATTCATTGATGTTTTCTCAAACATAAAAGCGCCCTTGGGTGTATTTAGTATTTTGGGAAACCATGATTATGGGGATTATGTCAAATGGCCCAGCAAAGATGCTAAAGAAGCCAATCTCAATCGCCTCAAGGAAATTCATGGAGAGATGGGTTGGCGTTTGTTGCTCAATGAAAACGTTACCATTGAAAAAGATGGGGATACCATTGCCCTGATCGGGATAGAGAATTGGGGCGCAAAGGGTAATTTTAGCCGTTATGGAGACCTTCAGAAAGCATACGACGGTACAGGATCTCATCCCTTCAAGATACTGTTGAGTCACGATCCCAGTCATTGGGAGGCTCAGGTTTGCAAAGATTATAAAGACATCGATCTCATGTTTTCAGGGCATACCCATGGGATGCAATTTGGGGTAGAAATTCCAGGGTTCAGGTGGAGCCCTGTTCAATACATGTACAAACATTGGGCAGGTGTTTACCGGAACAGCAACCAGAAACTCTATGTTAACCGTGGATTTGGTTTTTTGGGTTATCCAGGAAGGGTTGGCATTCTGCCAGAAATAACACTGATAGAGTTGGCATAAGATTTAACAAAGGGTTTCAATATTTCCCTTTATTTTTCGTTCGTTTTCAAACGGTCATCTTGTTTCTCTAATTTTGTATACATGCAACATGCTTTAAAGCCAGTGTTTTTGTCCTGTTTATTTGTGTTGGTGTCAAACTTCTTGGTTGCACAGGATCAGGGTCTGGACACGATTGCTTTGAAGGCCGAATTGTCTTCGATGAAAACGGATAGCCTGATCAATGAATTGAGGAGCATGCTTGATTCAGCAGGGCGTAACCAAAGTTTTTTTTCCATCAACATCTCAGCCAGCAACAGGCTCTTCAGTACAAAGAACAATGCCTTTAATTCTCAACAGTCTAATGCAGGTGTTACAGCAATCCTTCCATCTGTTTCTTATATACACAAGTCAGGATTGGGATTGTCTGCAACAGGATATGTGAGGGGCATAGACGGAACCCCATCGCTTTACCAAATGGCCCTTAGCCCATCGTATGATCATATTGGGAAAAAATCCATGTATGGCATTTCTTATACCTACTACAACAAGGATGAGCAACTGAGTACAGCTGTAACGCCTTATGACCATGAGGTTTATGCCTATGTTCAACACAGAAAATCATGGCTAAGGCCCGCCCTGGCATTGGGTTGGGCGGAAGGACAGTACCAGGATGTGTCCACAATCCCATTAAGGTTAAATGGAAATTATTTTTGGATAAAAGATACTTCCAATGTAATGCTCAATGACCTCTCTGTCAGTGCATCCATTTCACATTCGTTTTCTTTTAGTGAACTGTTTGGCAAGAATGACATGCTGCTGATTGCACCGCAGCTCAGCTTGATTGGAGGAATGCAGAGCTATTCCACTGTTTCAAGATCTACGACGATTGTGGGCACAAGAACACGAGAGGTTGAACTTGAAAGAATCAGAAAACGCTACAATGTATCCAAAACCGATATTTCGAGTTTCACACTGCAAACTGCCGCCTTTTCAACCAATATTTCCTGGTACAGAAAAGCTTTCTCCATTTCTGCAGGTTATTTTTTCGCCTACTATTTTAACAGCAGCCTGTCCAACAGAACTGCACATATATTCAATTTGAGCACAGGTTTGACATTTTAGTATTTATTTATAATCTTTAGATTGGATTTGCCACAGTATCGGATTACTTTCATGCTTAGAAATCATTTCATCAACAAAATTGATCGCATGAAAAAAATTATCTTGATCCTGTTTGTGGGCATATTGACCACTGGGGTAAACGCGCAGGGATTTAAAATTGGGGTTAAGCTGGGTTCCAACATCACTGATATAACTGGGCTTCAATTCAAGGATGGATTCAACTATAGTTATCATGCCGGCGTTTTTTCTGAGATCATGTTCTCTAAATATCTTGGTATACAGCCTGAAGCATTGTGGAGCCAAACCAACCTCACCAGGGCTACAACAATTTCATCTCTTTATCAACCATCTTTGGGTTCGCTCAACAGCATAGAGTTGACATATCTGTCCATTCCTGTACTCTTGAACATAAGACCCACCAAATTGATAACGCTTCAGGCCGGTCCGCAATTTGGCATCCTGGTAGATAAAACGCAAACGGCAACTGCCAATGCAGGAAATGCCTTCAAAAACGGAGATCTTTCAATGGTCGGCGGGGTTCAACTCAACATGTTTAAGTTGAAGTTCTATGGACGTTATCTCGCGGGTTTGAGCAATATCAATGATCTTAGCGACCAAGAAAAGTGGAAAAGCAAGTCCTATCAATTGGGCGTTTCCCTGTCATTTTAAAAACAAGTACAGCGCAAAAAGATCCCGGTCTTTGGCCGGGATTTTTTGTTGGCATCAAAGTTGGGATATATATCGCATACCCTCATAAACCAGGTTTTGGGGAGGGTAATATGTCATATTGTCTTAAATGATCAAGCATGGAACTGAACATGAATTTTTTACAACAGGAGGATGAAGTTGACTTCATGCCCATCATACCGTTCAATGAAAATGAGGGGGATGGTACCGACGATACGCTGATTCCAAAGGAATTGCCTTTGTTGCCGCTCAGGAATACGGTCCTTTTTCCAGGCGTTGTCATACCCATTACCGTTGGAAGAGACAAGTCCATTAAGGCCATTGCAGAGTCATACAAGACTGACAAATTGGTAGGTGTGCTCTCCCAAAAAGACAGCAATATTGAAGATCCGGGAATCGGAGATCTTGTAACTGTTGGAACCGTGGCCAAGATCATTAAGCTCATCAAGATGCCGGATGGCGGTACTACAGCCATTTTGCAGGGTAAAAAACGATTTTCCCTGCTTAAGGTAACCGCTGAAGATCCTTATTTCAAAGGTGAGGTTGCCGTCATTGAAGAGGAAGTGATCAAAGATGATCAGCCATTCGATGCTTCAGTTGCCTCCATCAAGGATCTGGCGGGTCAGATCATTCAGCTCTCTCCCAATATTCCAACCGAGGCCTCCATCATCCTGAGGAATATTGAAAATCCTTCCTTCCTGATTCATTTTGTGGGAAGCAACCTGAATTGCGATCTCTCAGAAAAGCAACAGTTGCTGGAATTGAGTGATATGCGGCAAAGGGCAGAAATGCTGCTGAATCTCTTGCAGAAAGAATTGCAGTTCGTTGAGTTGAAAAATAAGGTGACCACCAAAACCAAAACCGAACTGGACAAACAGCAAAGGGATTATTTCCTTCAACAACAATTGAAAAGCATCAAGGAAGAGCTGGGCGGCGATTCAAATGATCGTGAGATTCAGGAAATGAAGAAAAAGGCAGAGTTGAAAAAATGGACTCCTGCGGCAAAAGAACTGTTCCAAAAGGAAATTGAAAAGCTGGAAAGGATGCACTCAAGCACACCTGATTATTCTACCGTTTACAATCATGTAGATCTCATGCTGGATCTGCCCTGGGAGGATTATACCCAAGACAGCTATGACCTTAAAAAGGCCAAAAAAGTGCTGGATAAGGATCATTATGGCATGCACAAAATCAAGGAAAGAATCCTGGAGTACCTGGCTGTACTCAAATTGAAGGGAGACATGAAGAGCCCCATCCTGTGTTTTGTGGGCCCTCCCGGTATCGGAAAAACATCATTGGGCAAAAGCATTGCCAGTGCTATCGGCAGAAAATATGTCAGGTTCAGTTTAGGAGGCCTGCATGATGAAAGTGAGATCAGGGGACACCGTAAAACCTATATTGGTGCAATGCCCGGAAGAATTTTACAGTCCATCAGAAAAGTAAAATCTTCCAATCCTGTCATGATCCTTGATGAAATTGACAAGGTCGGAAAGGATCATCGTGGAGATCCTTCTTCAGCCTTGCTTGAAGTATTGGATCCTGAGCAAAACAACAGTTTCTACGATAATTACCTTGAGCTGGAATACGATCTCAGCAAGGTTTTGTTTATTGCAACCGCCAACGACATACAGAGCATTCAGCCTGCACTGCGGGACAGGCTGGAAATTATTGATCTATCTGGCTACGCGGTAGAGGAAAAGGAAAAGATTGCACAGACGCACCTGCTTCCCAAGCAAAAGGAGTTGCATGGGCTGAAGGAATACAATCTCAAGGTAAGTACAGCAGTGATGACCTATATCATTGAGAATTTTACCCGGGAAAGCGGTGTGAGGGAGCTCGATCGGCAGCTGGCCAGCATCATGAGAAGCCTGGCAAAGGATGTTGCCATCAAGGGTAAAATGAAGTCTATCCTTACCTTGAATGATATCACCAGAATACTAGGAAAGCCCCGATACAGCAATGATCTATACAAAACAGTGAACATGCCAGGAGTAGCTGTAGGCCTTGCCTGGACTTATGTTGGGGGTGATATCCTCTTCATTGAATCGACCATGAGTGATGGGAAGGGGGATCTGCAGCTCACAGGAAATTTGGGCAATGTGATGAAAGAAAGTGCCCACACTGCATTCACTTATTTGCATGCCAATGCCAAGAAAAATGGGATAGATCCTGAGCTGTTCAGGAAGAAGAACATCCACATCCATGTTCCCGAAGGTGCAGTGCCCAAAGATGGTCCCAGTGCCGGGATTACCATGATGTCTGCCCTGGCATCTGCCTTTACCGGTAGAAGGGTTAAGCCATACTTGGCCATGACTGGTGAAATTACACTGCGAGGTCAGGTCTTGCCTGTTGGCGGAATCAAGGAAAAAGTGCTGGCTGCAAAAAGGGCGGGTTTGAAAGAGATTATCCTTTGCTGGCAAAATGAGAAGGATGTGAATGAAATCAATGCAGAATTCATCAAAGGGATGAAATTTCATTACGTCAAGACCATGCAGCAGGTACTGGAACTAGCCCTTGTATAATTTTTTTAGATTGGCTAAACATTTTTTAAATCAAATGTGTTAAATACCCGATTAAGAGCATTATGCTCTTATGTTGGTTGTTTTAAGGGTTAAAGAACTTCCCCCATTTTCATGGGGGATTTTCATTTGTGGAAACCGATGATTAATTTCGGTCATGGTTTTTCGGATGACTTTGATGGGTTTATTGGTCTTTGCCTTTACAGGTGGCACTGCACAGACCCTGGGTGGCTCATCTGCATTCAATTTTTTGAGGCTTCAGTTGCATCCCCAAGCCGGGGCTTTGGGTGGGCGAAACACATCTCATTTTGGTGCAGATCTTGGAATGATCAGTGAAAATCCCTCTCTGTTAAGAAAAAACCATCATTCCGCCGTTTCAGCCAATTTTACTACATTGGCACCCACCATTACGGGGCTTTATGCAGTTGGGGCCTATCACCTGGAAAAAGCGGCAACCACTGTAGCACTGGGCATCACCCACCTTGGGTATGGTGAACAACCAGAAACAGATGCTTCAGGAAACATGCTGGGAACTTTTCGGGCTTATGACCAGTTGTTTGCCGTTAGCATTTCCAGGAAATATAACAAGAAATGGTATTATGGATCAACGATCAAGTTGATCAATTCAAGGTATGGCGCCTATGCAAGCCAGGGCCTGGCATTGGATATGGGCTTGAATTATTACAATGAGGAACGCATGATTCAGTTCGGTTTTGCCGCTAAAAACATGGGAGTTCAGCTAAAATCCTACAGCAATGGAAAGGAAGATCTTCCATTTGATCTGGTCCTGGGGATGACCAAGCAACTGGAGAAAGCCCCCATCCGTTTTTCCATCACTGGTCAACGGATGCACCAGTTTGATCTGCTTTACAACGATACCCTGTTTAATGAGACCAATTTTGGTAGCCAGCCCAAGTCAAATTTGGGGACAAAAATCTTCAGTCATCTTGTTTTTGGAACAGACGTACTGGTGGGAGAGAAAATTGTACTTACGGGTGGATACAATGTATTAAGGAGAAGAGAGTTGCGCATACAAAACATTGCCAGTGGGCTTACAGGCTTCAGTTATGGTTTTAACCTTCATTTGCATAGGCTAAGCATGTATTACGCACGAACACATTACCAGTC
>JAIPBY010000090.1 GCA_021738605.1 Chitinophagaceae bacterium
GGGCTGAATTCATACGCATCATGGAACCATCCATCCTTTTGAAACCTGAACGGCACCTGTGCCCTGTGCGGCCATGGTGTGTAAGTATATCCGTTGTAAGGAATGTCTACATATAAATTGTTGGTGGCCACCCAAGTTTTGGAATCAATTTCATAGGAATCAATCTCAAAAATATTGTTGTTGGGATTGGCGCCACCACGCTGCCAAAAAGAGGTATGAACACCATGTCCTTCCATGAATGGTTTCGACAAGGATTCATAATAACCGTACCCGAAATTGTGTTTGCTGATGATTCCACCACCTGTATTTTCCCATTTTCCATCGATCATTTCATGCCTCACCGCAATATGCAAGGCGCTGTCCTTGACAAAAACATTTTCTTTCAAATTGAGACCGTCCATGTATCCCATACCTGTGCGTCGCCCTGTTCTGTATTGCCAATCACGCTCGTTCAATGTATTGCCAACAAAATGATCTTCATATAACAACTGGAAGCCCTTTCCGGGAAGGTTCATTGCAACTGGATCTTTCGGTGCTGAATCAAGTGGGATGGCAACATTGTAATTATCATTGCCATCATAGACAGCACAAAACAACACGGTTGGCTTTCCAGCTTCAATCAACAATTGCGGACGCTCAAGCTTTTCAACTTTTTTGGCACCCGATTTCCAGGGAATAACTGTGGTCGACACCAATGCATGCCTCGAAAGTTTCCAATCAAAACCATCGGCTGACTCAAACAAAGCAAGGCTTGTACCAGCATTGGTGAAAACACCTTTCATGTCCTTGACAATTGCCCAGTATTTCCCATCCTGTGCCCATATGTATGGATCTTCAGCAGCAAACTTCACGGTATCCTTGATGAATATTTTATAAGGTGTTTTTACAAAAGGTCCTTCTGGCTTATCGGCCAATGCAGCTCCATGGGTAACCACTCCACCAAATGGCATGGGCCCCTTGCTGACGCCCTTGTAAATCATTTGGTACTTGCCATCAAGTCTTTTCATCACAGAAGGATTGGACGCGATGACATGATCAAATCCATTTGTAGTGGTATCCACCAAAGGTTCTAGAACGCGCTTCCAAGGGCCCAATGGACTCTTGGATGTTGCCAACCCAATTCTTTGGTGGTTGCGGTGATCCCACCACTCGCCGTTACCATAATTGCCCATATAATACAGGTAATATGTTTTACCAAACTTGTGCACGGTTGGATTATGGGTCACATCAGCATCCCAAAACTGTTTGTCCCTTTTTGGCAAAACCACTTTCACATGGGTATATGGGCCGGTGGGATGATCAGCAACCGCAACAGCAACCTCACTGTGCGTAGCCCATGCCAGGTGTCCAAGTTTTCTGGGCCAACGGCTGTAAAAAAGATAGTATTTGTTGTCATCACCTTTGACGGCAGAACCACACCAAACCATGAAGCTGTCCAATCTAAATCTTGCACTGAGGTCCACCGGTTGAATCCATTTGGAAACATTCAGATCCTGGGCAAGAGAAGAAAAACCAAAGAGAAAAAACACTAAGGTTGAAAGGATATTTTTTTTCATAGTATCATTACTTGTTTAGCGGTGTACCCAACAACAATATTTTACCGAGATAAAAAGTTTGCTTTTCGTATTTCAAGGGATTGTTCCTGAAATCTTCGTCTGTGGTTTTTGATACAAACGTTGACTTGTCAATTTTATCATTTGATAAAACATAACAGACCTTGTGAATACCCTCCTTTACACGCATCAACTCGAATTGCCCCCTGTATCGTCCAAAACAATACTCATTGAAACGGTTCAAGGCATTTTTTCCTGTGATGGCAGGATCATCGTTCAACACCCAGCTTCTTGATCCACTGTTTCGAACCAGTGACGCGGGTACACCATCCACTGTTATCGAAACCTGCCCCACTTCAGGTCCACCGATATCAAAAAAGCCAAATCCTGTACCTGAAAAACGGAAGCACAAACCTGAACTGGGTGTTTCTGTTTTCAGTATGTTGGGAAACCATGATGCAAATGTTGAAAGATCCTTGTTGTCTGCAGTTGCCACTTGCTGCCATTGACCCGTCAAGCTTGCATATTGAGCAGGATCCAGCATGGTGGCTTTTTCCCATTCGTTTCCATAGATTGCTGTTGGCATTGCGGCATTGTAATTTGCATCCCCACCCAGGATTTTTTTCAACCCCCGCGCAATGGCTGCTGCATAAAGGTCTCCACCTTGATGTGTAGGATGAACGCCGTCCCTTGAAAAAACTGTTTTTCCTTCCACATCCTCCTTGGATTTCCAAATCAACTTTCCAAGGCTCTCGAGTTGGGCAGCCCTCATCCCCATGTGAATGGAAGGCAGTTGATAATGGGCAGCGATTTTTTCTAGCCCATTGATGTATTCAGGAATTCTCCCTGCGGTATAGGCATTGTGCTGTTCACCGGCAATCGTATAAATAAAACAAATGGCTGTTGATGGTGAGGACATTTTCACATGCCTGACAATTCCTTCCATTGCAGCAAAATCACCACCATTGACAGCAAATTCAACAAACAAAAGATCGGGCTTGTATTTCAATACCTGATCCTGCAAACGACAGGCACCAAGATCAGTACCCGTTCCGGAAACCCCAGCATTCACCCCTGTTATTTTCAGGGATGGATTCATGGACTGGATAAAATTGAGCGTCTGCTGACGGTATTGATCATGAGCCCTGGTAATGCTTCCACCAAGGAAAGCAATACAAAGGCTTCCGTTTTTCTGTTTTATCTTTTGTGCGAATTTCCCCAAACCCTTGCGTACAAATGTTTCAGAGGAGTCCTGCCAATTTTCAATGAATGGCAAACCGTACGTACTATCAGGTGAAAACCTGAGCGGCAGAGATCCCGTCTGGCTTTCAGCTATAGATGCTTCAAATCCGTTAGTGGAACTTTTTTTTTTCAGGTATTCCCTTGTGCCTGGTATGACTTCCATCACCTCACTCCATACACTATAGGTGGCATTGTATCCACTCCGTTTTCTGATTTGATAAAAATACTTGATGCCGTTGGTAAGGTCACCGACCCTGAACATGCCAAAACTGGAAGATGTGACCGATTTCCATGTTGGGACAGCATTCAAAGAGGTGCCATACCGCACTTCATACTGAATGTCAGATGGTTGAAATGAAGGTGCAACAAAAAAACAATTTTCACCAGCTTCAGACAACCAAATAACTGGAGGGAGTATGTCATATCCTGCTTGGGGTTGAAACGATTTTATTTCAGAAGGGATACCTTCTCCCAAGGCATTTTTACCAACAACCCAAACTTCACATGTTTTGTCGAAAGGTAAATTGGTGAGATCTGCATAATGATCAATGGTGGCTGGCAATGTTTTTAGAATTCCCCCTATCCTATATTTGACAATGTATTCAGAAGCAAAATCATTCCTTTCAAAAACTATTCTTGCAGTATTTGAACCTTTGATGAAATCAACCAACTTAGGAGCAGGTGGCAGCTTTGTATGAACAATCGTGTCCAGGACAGCGTAACCGGTTGGCGAAACCAATGACATCTTATACCAACGTACATCGGAAGGCAAATCCCTGATGTTAAAAACAAGACTATCCGCGCCTGGAGCAATCTCTGGCAATGCTATCTCCTGAACATCCTTAACTAGTTGCTGATCATTTTTAGCAGTGAGCTGGAGGGAATATCCCTTCAAAATATATGCAGGGATATCCATTTTTTTTCGAGGATGGATAACTGCTGTCAAACTCGAAACAGATTGTTGGGATGATTGCATGCTCACCTTGATGCCAGCAACAGGCGCATAAAATTGTTGCATCTGCCTATAGGCCCTTTTCTTGTTGCGGTAATTGTCGATGATTCCCCATTGCCTGTTCTGGTGCAAAGGAGTGGTGGTGGCGGGATTAGGCACCTGGTATGCACTCCTGTAATCATTGAATGTCCATAAGGAATATCCAAATAAATTCTCTTTTTTTGCCACTTCATCCACCATCAGGCTTTTAAACATTGATTTATCTGGTGTATCATAAATCAGGTTATCGGTATGGCTCCCGTATTCAGACATGAAAACGCCCTTGCCCGGATACCTGGTCTTCAAATTGTCAATGGCTTTTGCATAACCGCCATACTTGTTAATCATCAACACATCACAAAACTGCGCTGCATCATTGTCCTGGTAATCGGCAGTATGCGAAACATAGGTTACCAGCCTGCTGCTGTCCAGTTGTTTTTTGATGAAGGGAATGATGGCAGCGACGTATTTGTTGACCTCCGGATTCTCTTTGAGGTTGCCGTTTTCATTTCCAACACTCCACCCAAAAATGGAAGGATGGTTGAAGTTTTGCCTGATGATTTTTGAAGCAAACTCTTTTGCCTCAACTGCTCTATCATTCATGAAGTCTGGCCAGTTATTGTACTCAGCCAAGACCAGGATTCCTTTTTCATCCAAATAATCCATCACATCCTTTGGCAATGGACGGTGCGAAAGCCTTGCCATGTTTGCACCAGCCTCCTTCATCAAATCAATATCTTCTTTATAACGATGCTCCGGCAATGTACTGCCCGTTGTTCTGTCATCCGCCACCCAGTTGTATCCTGCAAGTCTGACGGACTCCCCATTCAATTTAAATTGGTATCCATCCATTTCGATTTTCCGAATACCAAACCTGTCCTTGTGTTGAAAAGTTACCAGACCAGCCTCCTTCACATCCAATTTGCTTTCATACAAATATGGACGATCAAAATGCCACAAGGCCACTTGCGCTACCGTCAATGATTGATCGATGATGAATTGAGTGGTCGTACCTGCCTTTGCAACAACTTGTTTTGAAAAGGAAACAACGACTTCTGAAGATTTCGAAATGTGTTGAACAAGCAGAACTGGCTTATCCAATTTTCCTGTATTTCTTACATAGACCGCTGTTCTGATGGATGCAGTTCCTTTTTGCAAATCAGGTGTGCCAACAATTTCCTGACGCTCGATATAGACCGAATTGCGCAAATGAACCATTGCAGGTCTGCGTATACCACCCCAGTTCCAATAAGCTCCCCAGGAAAGTGAATTGTCTACTTCAACAGACAACTGGTTTTGAGCACCTTGTTTGCAGCGTTTAGTGAAATCAAATTCTTGAGTAAAATCCCCACAGAGCACCTGCGCAATCAGGCTGTCGTTGAGAAAAACCTTGTACGAATTTCCCACTTCTCCAAAGGCCAGTATGGCACTTCGGCCTTTTAAAGCTGGTACAAAAAATGTAGTCCTGTACCAGGCCTTTCCCCTGTAATTGGCGTATTCATTGTGTAAATCCCAATTGTCAGGCACCTTCATGGATTGCCAGCCCTGATCATTGAAACTGCTTTTCTGCCATCCAGATGAAAGGCCTTTGTTGTTGGGATCAATTGAAAATTTCCACGATTTTGGAAGAGCAATATTTTGTTGCCCAATCGGAATATCAGCCGCCTGTAGATGAATAGCGACAATGCAAATAACGAGTGTCAATAACATTTTGCTGAGCGGATGAAACTTCATGATCAATCGTTTTGTTTGTTAGAAGAAAATCAATTCCATTTCAGCACGGCTTCTTTCCTGAATCCCCAGTATCCATATGACAACCTTGTCTTTTTATCGTGAGTAGGTTTCAATGCAGCACGAAAAATACCGGTATCCTCGCCGGTTTCAAGCAAATTAATTCTGATGACATCTTCATTTTCAAGGGTTTGTTCTACCCAGGCCAGATCTTTTTGGTTAGGGTTGACATTGAGCGGAGCCTTCAATTCTACAAAAACTTTCTTGTCACCGGTAGAAGTATTGAGCTTCTTTCCAGATTCATTGACAATATTCAATTCTATGCTGTGCAAGGTTGAAAAGGTAAGGGTTGCCAACCAACCGCGGTTGGATATTGCCCAACCTTCAGTGGCATAAGCATTGAGTCCTATCTTGTCAGACGCTGAATCAGCAACTGTGATGCTTGCAACAGATCCGTATCGTGGAAAGTCTTTATCCAGTGGTGTGCCATCAAGGGTGCCCCTTGCAAGACCAAGCATGCCATATCCATTGGGATGCGCTTGCGGCCAGCCCACTTCTACATCTTCCCAATATCCTTTGATGGCCAGCCTATCCTTGCTTTTATTGCTGAAATGTGCGCCCAATGGATTCAACCCAAAGGTAAAGTCAATTTGAGACCAGGCAACAGGTCTCGCTTCCGGCCTTTTCAAAACATGTGCAGCAGCAAACAAGCTGCCACCCAAGGCAGGAGCACCGCCCAATTCCTTGGTTTTGGGATGTGCCCATTCCGTATCGCTGTGCGTTCTGTAATGCCATGGATTCTTTGATCTGGAAAGAATATGATCCATCCAGGCACTCAATTTGTTTTTGGCGGCTTTGGAATCTTTTTCCGGAACTGTCATCGTGTAAAAAGCCAATGCCTGTGGAGTGATGTGCTCCGCATTCCTGATCCACCACATGTGGCGTACATTGTTAAAATCCCAATTTTTTATAATATCATCCACACTTTCCTTTGCCCATGAAAGGAACTTTTCTGGTTGACCATCTTTTTCATTTTTTTCTGTCAGGTACATGAAAAGATTGCTGAACACAGACTGCCCATAGGCATTACCCATCTCACTGAATTCCTGGTATCCCGAATCAACCCATTTGTTGCTATAGGTCCAGTGGCGAACCACCTTGTGTCTTTCGTAAGCTGTCCATTTTTCCAGACAAACTTTTCTGTAGGCCTTGTATTTTTCCTCAGACAAATAGGGCTTCAAAAAACTATGGTACGCCGCACAGACTGCAGCCAGTTGATCAAGCGTATTCCAATAATCATAATTCATTTTGGGAGTGCCTTCATATCCCAACCAACCATGGCGGCTTCCAATCTGTCCATTGAAAGCATGATGATGATAGGCAAATTCAGCATGCCAAAGAATCAACTTGATTAGATCAGGAACCTTACCCTCCCCCATTTCATTTTTCCAGTTGTCGAAAAGTGCAGGGTTGCTGGCAAAAAACATGGTTTCAAAAATAGTCTCCAACCCATAAGCACCCACATCCCTGGAAGGTCCGCCTCCATATACTTTTGCCTCATTAGAATGAACTGGATCCGTTGATCCTCGCACATCAATAAAAAAATCATAGGCCATTTTGGAAGAAACCAGTTCCTGATAAAATGCCTTGATCCGAAAAGGTACTGAGGGTTTCAGCCCCTTTACCTCTGCAACGTACTCGTCATTAGTCAAAGGATTGAAAGAAGAAAAATCTCCTGCAAACTGTTTCAGTTTTCCGGAAAATACGATCGTGCCCGCGCTGACTGATCGCAGTTGAAAAGCTTCGCCATCTTTTATACCCCATGCAACCAAGCGCTTTGATTCATTCAAATTATAACCGGCCTGGTTCACCAAAACTTTTTTGATGGCATCTGGTTGTGCTGCTGCACTGATAGACAAACAAATCATCAAGAGCAAGGATAGTAACTTGGATGGCTTGACAGCCCGCCAAATGAAAATGGAAGCAAATACAATCACTGCCCCTACACTGATTACAATGATTGATGATGTCACCGATAGAATGCCAAGGACTGCAATGCCAAGACCTACAATAGCCATGGCAATGGCAATCACCTTGATGCCGAAGTTATTTTGAGCCTTGGCATCCTCTTCATCAGCAATATCCGTTTCAGATAATGAAATATCTGCGACAACAACAGGTGTAGGAGCAAATATTCCTTTGGATTTATAGTATAACTCAAAAGCCAATAGACAAATCAAAGGAATGGACTGACCGACGACCGTTTCCATGGTTCGGGACAGCTTCAGACCCAACAAGGATGGTGCCAATAGTTTTAAAAACAAGTTGATGGACAGTGTTACAATGGTAACCGTTACAACAGATATCGCCGTTTGACGTTTTGAGAAAAGACTCCAGATGATGGGAGCAAACAGTGCACCACCCGCAATAGAAGCAATGCTCAATACAAAATCTACAATACCACCAATACGGGGAACAAGCAACGCCAGAAAAACAGTACCTGCGCCAAAGAGAATGGTAAAAATTCTGGCAACAAGTATTTGTTCTTTTTCAGTGGCTGATTTTCTGATAAGGTTTTTGTACAAATCAGTGGCAAAAACAGTAGCAGCCAGGTTGATGGTGGTATTGGCCTTGCTGGAAGTGGCAGAAATCATACCAGCTAAAACCAATCCAATCAGTCCTGCAGGAAGAATCTTTTGGCAAAGCATCATGTATGCGCCTTCTGCTCCCAGACCTGCCAGATCAGGATTCATGATCCTGTAAACCATGGGAGGAATCATCCAAATGAATGGACTCACCAGGTAAAGGATGGTAAAAAGATAGGCCACCTTGCGGGAACTTTTTTCATCCTTGACACTGGTATAACGCTGAACATAACTCCAGTTACCACCGATATAAGCAGTTTGGTAAACAATGAAGGCCAACATGAAAGGAAAAGTGTATTCAGTATTAAAAGGCTTAAAAAAATCTACGGGTGCCTGGGTAACCAAATTGGCAGGACCACCAATTTGATCAAATGCAATGGGAATGACAATCAATACTGATGCGGTAAGGATGACAAACTGAACAACATCTGTAACCAAGACTGCCCACAAGCCCCCAGCAGCTGTATACAAAACAATGATCAGTCCAATGATCATGATGCAGGTGTTCAGCGAGTATGGTGTAGCCACCTGAACCATCTTGCCAACAGGATAAAGTACAGATGCAGTTGTAAACAGGCTCAGCAGTAGCACCATATAGGTGTAGAACTGTTGCGTTTTCAAGTTGAATCTTTTTCCGATGTATTCGGCAGCTGTTTTAACACCTGTTTTTTTCCATTTGCGGGCAATGAAAATGGCAACCAGCAAACCACTGATAGCCATGGTCAATTGGATTGTATTGGCAACAATTCCATGCTTGTAAGCAATAGATCCCCAAACTACAAAAGTACCAGCAGAAAAATAACTGATGAACAATGACAATCCATTGATCCACCAAGGGGTTGCCCCTCCTGCTTCAAAAAAAGCCTGGCTGCTCTTGCTGCCAACGCGGGTAAAAGCAAGACCAATACCAAAAATCAGGAAAGCAAAAATAACCAAGACAATAAAATCAAGCTGGACCATGTAAAATGTTTAATCATTAAAGCAGCGGATGGCAAAAACAGCAGCAGGAACATGTTCAGAGGGATGTTCAAATCGGAAAGTCAATTTTTGTGCAGTAATCTTTTCTGCTGGTTTGAATCTTCGAATGGTTTGATGATTGTCTTGATCACTCCAGAGCAACTTGCCATTTTCATCTTCAACGCTAAAGGTTGATACACAAAAAGGCATCACATTTTCAGGATGTCCCATCAAAACCGATTCCAT
>JAIPBY010000091.1 GCA_021738605.1 Chitinophagaceae bacterium
GGTTTACCAAAAACAAAAAACCCATCATAAATCGTTGATTTACAATGGGTTATGCTTTGTTTTCGTGACCCCGTCAGGATTCAAACCTGAAACCTTTTGATCCGTAGTCAAATGCTCTATTCAATTGAGCTACGGGGCCATTGTCTTAATGTACTCCTTACCGGAGCCTGATTTAAGATACTTTTCTCTTTTTCTTGCTTCAGAAAAACTTGGAAAATTCTCTGTAAAGATAAGCTTCCATGGTCTGAAACCCTTAGTAGATTTTGTTTTTCCTGACTCATGTTCTTGAATTCTTCGTCCAAGATCTTTTGTCATTCCGACATAAAATCTACCGTCTTTATAACTCCGTATCACGTACACAATAACCATCATCTTCAAATGCTCCCTGCCTGCCGGCAGGCAGGTATTCAATTGAGCTACGGGGCCGATTTGGGGTGCAAATATACGATTTTTTACAAATTAAACAGAGCCCAATTGATATTGTATTTGAATAATTCCCAATTTATTCATGATGCGCATGATAAAGAAGGTGGGGTCCCACTCGTATTTCTTTACGGCAAATTTTGCTGATTTGGGGAAATAGTGGTGGTTGTTTTGGAACAATTCACCCAGTAGAAAAATTCCCCAGCGCTCAGAATTTTTTGAATGATCACCGTTGTCAAAATTGGAGTAGCCATATTTATGACCTACCCAGTTGACGATAGCACCCTGTACAGGCCCCATCAGGGCATGAATCGGGAGCAATAAGTACCAGTACCAGGCAGGTGCAAAAGCTATATAAAATGATACATAACCAGAAATCCAGAGGATTCTGGTGATCAGGTTATCTCCAATTTTATCCATTTTGGTCCAAACGGGGAGATAGTCTTTGGTGAACTCAGCTTCAGGAACGTTTTTGCCCACTAGGAAAGCATTGTAAATATTACGCGTATGCATCATCATGTCCCAAACATCCTTGAAAAAATGGGGAGAGTGGGGGTCTTTTTCTGTGTCGCTATAGGCATGGTGCATCCTGTGCATCACAGCATATGCCCTTGGCACCAGGTAGCTGGATCCTTGGAAAAACCAGGTTAAAAAGTAAAATGTTTTTTCCCAAAATGGACTGGTCAAATACATTTTATGGGATGCATACCGGTGAAGAAAGAAAGTATGAAAGAACAAAGACGAAAACCAATGAATGAAGAAAAAAGCAAGAATCGCTACCATCTCAAGTTAATTGGATAATTAAAAAAATTGAGCTTGCAAGGTAATGCATACCTGCTTGCCTTCATTTTTTGTTGAACCAGATTCACAAGAATTTCTGTTAATAATCAAATCTCATAAAGGCCTCTAAAGCGGCATATTGTGGAAGACCCAATTGATCAAACAATTGAGAAGTATCAGCATTGCGGTCTTCCGCCCTTTGCCAGAATTCTCTGCTGTCTGTTCCCTGGAATACAACGCCATCCTTCTGGGATTGGTGGATGAAGATCCCATTGCGTTTTTGTAGCACTTGATCGGGGCTCATCGGGATGGCCATATCAATATCCCACATATCCCACTCAGCCCATGCGCCACGGTAAAGCCATAGGTTGCAATTGGCAACAGATTCATCGCCTTCAGCCTTTAATCTTTGAAGCGCAGCATACATCACATCAAAACAAACCTTGTGCGTACCATGGGGATCAGCAAAATCTCCTGCAGCAAAAATTTGGTGTGGCTTGATCTTGCGGATCAGATCCATGTGTATTTTAACATCCACGTCTGTTGGTGGATTTTTTTCAATCAATCCGGTTTCATAAAAGGGCAGGTTCATGAAATGCATGTTCTCATCCTTCACACCCACATACCTGCAGGTTGCCCTTGCTTCCGTTCTGCGGATCATTCCTTTGATGCTCCTGATCTCAGGTGTATCTTTTTGGTACTGTGTTTTGGTTTTGATAAATCCTGCGGCATCTTTCCAAATATTTCCGGCCCTGCTCTTGTCAATCTCAAAATAGCTGTCAAATTCTACAGCAAAGTCAATTTGGCGCATAACAAACTCATCACTTACTGCAATATTCCCGGAAGTCTGGTAGCCAACGTGCACGTCATGCCCTTGTTGAACCAGGCGTATAAAAGTGCCCCCCATTGAGATGATGTCATCATCTGGGTGAGGGGAGAAGATGATGACCCTTTTTGAAGCGGGATGCCTTCTTTCAGGGTGCCTTGGAACATCTTCCATTGGCTTTCCGCCAGGCCAGCCGGTGATGGTGTCCCTCAGCCCGTTGAATACGCGCAGGTTCACCTCTGAAACAGGGCCATGTTTTTCAAGGAGATCCGCCAGGCCTTCGTTCAAATAGTCTTCTCTGGTCAGCATCAGCAATGGCTTGCCCAAAGTAATGGCCATACTGCAAACTGCTTTCCTGATTGTTTTTTCTTTCCATTCTATGTGGCTTGCAAGCCATGGTGCTTTGAATCTTGTGAGCTCCTGAGAGGAGGCTTCATCAAGATAAAACATGCAGTTATGGTGTTCCTGCAAAAATGAAGCAGGAACGCTATCGGTGATTTGCCCTTCAATGGAGTCTGCAACAATGGTTGCCTTGCTTTCTCCGAATGCCATGAGCATGATTCTTTTTGCATTCAGGATTGAAGCAATTCCCATGGTTACGGCAAGCCGGGGAACCTGGGAGATGTTTTCAAACTCATAGGCATTGGCAAGGCGTGTGCTATTGTCTAAGGCTGCAATCCTGGTAATCGAATTTCTGCTGGAACCTGGTTCATTGAACCCAATATGTCCATTCACGCCGATACCAAGAATTTGAATGTCGATTCCTCCTGCATCAGCAATTGCTTTTTCGTAGGCATCTGCATAGGAATGGATATTGGCTTTTTCAATGGTGCCATCCGGGATGTGGATATTCTTTGGGTCAATGTCTACATGTGAGAAAAGAAAGCTGTTCATGAACCGGTGGTAACTCTGCAGAGCATCAGCTTTCAATGGGTAATATTCATCAAGGTTGAAGCTGACCACATTTTTAAAACTCAGGCCTTCTTCCCTGTGTAGTCTTACCAGTTCCGCGTACAATGTCTTGGGGGTAGATCCGGTTGCCATGCCAAGGATGCATTGCTTTCCGGTTGCTGCCTTTTCTCTGATGAGTTTGGCGATTTCAGCGGCAATGATTTTGGTGGCCTGTTTAGCACTTTCGTGAATGGAAATGGGTATTTTCTCAAATGAATCGATCATTGCGTGGTTGTTGTAGGTTTGGGTCAATACTTAATACTTTCAAAAATAATTTAAAAATGCGAAGAATCAACCTGAATCATCCATTCCCTGTTCATTTACTGCAACCTTATTTCAAAGATTTCTGGCCAAAGCTTGCCTGTTATATAGAGTGTCTTTTCCTTTTTGTTGTAAGCAATTCCATTGAGCACAGCACCAGACTGCATGGCGGTTGATCCTTCTCTTTTGAGGTAACTGAGATCCGCCCGGCTGTTCTTTTGAAGAAAATCTTGGAGGTTGATCATCCCTACTACATAACCACTATTCGGATCAATCTTGAGAATATAGTCATATTGCCAGCGATTGGCATACACATATCCATCAATGAATTCCAATTCATTCAAATTGTTGACTGCACCATATTGGTCTTTTACACTCACAATTTTCTTTAGTTTCAGTGTTCGGGGTTCAACGAAATAAAGTTTATCTGATCCTTCGCTGATGATCAGGTTGTTGTCGTCGTGGGTGATGCCCCATCCTTGTCCGGTCCATGGCAATTGGCCAATGGGCTTGAAGTCTTTTGCAGCATACATGAAAACCAGGTGATTCTCCCAGCTCAACTGGTAGATGGTATCATTAAAAACTGTCAATCCCTCTGCAAAGATGAGGCTGTCCATTTTTTGGTTTTTTGAAATTTTTCCGGATTGGATGTCCACCCTGCGCAGGGTAGACCTTCCAAAAAGGCCTGTACTTTCCAAGAAACTGTTTTGATAGACTTCCAATCCTTGGGTGAAAGCAGCAGTGTCGTGCGGGAATGAATTAATTACGGTATAGGACAGGTTTACCGGAGCTGCAATCTGATTTTCAACAATATTGGACTGGTCCTGGCTTTTTTCAGTATTTCCTCCGCAGGAGAACAATAAAACAATACATATGATCGTTAGGGATAATTGTAGCCTTTTCATGCCTCAAATTTCTGAATTTATCTTGATGTTCAAGTCAATTTGTTAAGTTCTGGATAAAATGGATTGAATGCAGGTTATAAAAATCTTAAAATCTGCCTTGCAATTTGCAATTGCCAATTTTAAGTGCAAGTTTTACATCCATAATCCCGTAAGGGAATCCAATCCTTCGAAATACCCCAATAATTCAATCTTCTAGAAAAACCTCATCACCAAACGGTAATTATGAGGCTTTTCATCCTATTCTTCTCTTTCATCAGTGCATTGACTGTCAATGCACAACGCAATTGTACCGCTGCTGCTAACACGGCCATGCCTGTTATTTCGGGCCAGAGCAACAGCATGTCTTCAGAAAAAATCATTACCATCCCTGTGGTGGTCCATGTTGTATATAACAATACCGTTGAGAACATCAGCGAAGCACAAATCATTTCCCAGATCAACTCACTTAACGCAGATTTTGCCAAGTCTAACAAGGATTTTTCCAATGTTCCTTCCGTTTTTGCCAAACTGGCTGCGAACACCAGCATTCGATTTGAACTGGCAAAGACTGATCCTATGGGAAAGGCTACTACAGGCATCATCAGAAAGAAATCCACCCGAACGATGTGGACCGATGACGACAAAATCAAGTACCTGGCCAATAGCGGCAGTACCACCTGGGATGCAAGATCATATTTGAATATTTGGGTTTGCAATACCGTTCCCGGGCTGACCGGATATGCTAGTTTTCCTGGCGCAGAAAGGGCTGTTGATGGGATTGTGATCAGGTACGATGCTTTTGGTACCATTGGTAAAGTGATGGCTCCCTTCAACCTCGGCAGGACCCTTACACACGAGGTAGGCCATTGGATGGGATTGAAGCATCTCTGGGGAGACCAGCAATGTGGTGATGATGGTATTGAGGATACGCCTAAACAGCGCAGCGGAAATTCAGGAGCGCCAGTTTTCCCTAAAACAACTGCCTGCAACAATAGTGCTGAAGGCGAAATGTTCATGAACTTCATGGATTTTACCAACGATGCCAGCATGGGCATGTTTACTGCCGGACAAAAAATGGCCATGAGGGCGCAGTTTGAGATCAATGGCAAAAGAAACAGTTTGCTCAACTCAAAGGGCCTTGCTCAAGCATGGAATGTAAACATGGAACCTGAAATTCTTACTGTCAATACCCGTGATTTGGTGGTTTATCCCAATCCGGTGCAGTCTGGCAACATCAAGTTGTTGGTCAATACAAATCTTGGAAGCAATGGAAAGAATTTTGCCATCATCTCTTCAAGTGGCCAAATTGTCCAAAAAGGCCATCTACTGGAAATGCAAGAAGAAATCAATGTGCAATCCCTTGCTCCAGGCATCTATCAGATTCGCCTGACTGATGTCGCTTCCAATTCTTCTACAAAGTTTATCAAGCAATAAATTTATTGAATTCAGCCTGCTTTCCGCTGTACCTTTGCGGCCATGCAACATTCACATCCTGCTATCAATAACCAATCCTTTTTGGATGGTCGGGTTCTGTTGATGGACAAACCCCTTCAATGGACATCTTTTGATGTTGTCAAAAAAATTCGCACCCTGACCAGGGTCAGCAAGGTAGGCCATGCCGGAACCTTGGATCCATTGGCAACTGGTTTATTGATTGTTTGTACCGGAAAGTTCACAAAGAAGATCAATGAATACATGGCGGCTGAGAAAGAATACTCAGGCAGCTTTACCCTCGGATCTACAACACCCACCTACGACCTGGAATCGGAACCAGTTTTTCAATCGGTTACCGATCACCTTACTGAAGACATGATCAAAAATGCTACTACCGCATTCACAGGTGAAATCATGCAAATTCCCCCTGCCCATTCTGCCATCAAAAAAGGAGGCACACCAGCCTATGTGCTGGCCAGAAAAGGGAAGGAGGTTAAAATGGAGCCCAGAAAAATCACAATTTCAGTCTTTGAAATTACAAACATAGAACTCCCAAGGGTGGATTTCAGGGTTGTTTGTACCACGGGCACCTATATCAGGAGCCTTGCCTTTGATTTTGGAAATGCCTTGGGTTGTGGAGGCTATTTGTCTGCCCTTAGGCGAGACAGGATAGGGGAGTTTACTGTCAACAATGCAATGGATATCAATCAATTAACTGAAATGGTATTGGGCGGCACTTCAGGTAAAATAATCTGATTTGTCAACCGAACCTTCAAGCTTCTTAATTGTTTGTTAATACTAATTGATAATTGTATTCCAATAACTGATAAATTTGCACCTTAAACTATCTCTTATGCGCCTAATTAAGTCATTTGTATTGGTTGCCATTTCCTTTTTGGCTTCCTTCAGTATTAATGCACAGGTAACAACGAGCTCAATGGCTGGAACTGTTCGTTCTACTGCCGGAGAAGCCTTATCTGGTGCGTCTGTTAAAGTAACCCACATGCCTACCGGAACCACCATCACAGCTGCTACATCGGCTACTGGAAGGTTCAGTGTTTCCAACATCCAACCTGGTGGTCCTTACACCGTTGAGGTTTCTTTTGTTGGGTACAAGGTTCAGACCCAGAAAGATATCTTCCTTGATCTGGGTGAAACCGGAAAGGTTGATTTTTCCATGGTAAGCAACAGCCAGGACCTGAAGGAAGTCGTCATCACCGGTTCAAAAGGAACACAGTTTGTGAATGGTGGAGTTGGAACTTCAATCAGTGCAGACAAATTGCAAAATCTTCCAACTGTAGGACGAAATCTTACCGATTTCATCCGTCTTACGCCACAGGCCAAAACAACATTTGGTGGTGGTATATCTATTGCAGGTCAAAACAACAGGTACAACCAGATCATGTTTGATGGTGCCGTTAACAACGACGTATTTGGTCTTTCTGAGTCTGGAACCAATGGTGGCCAGACGGGTTCATCTCCTATCAGCATTGACGCGATCGAATCATTCCAGGTGGGTGTTTCTCCTTATGATGTATCCTTCGGTAACTTTACCGGTGGTTCTGTCAATGCCATCACCAAGAGTGGTACCAACAAAACCAAAGGATCTGCATACTTCATCAACAGGAACCAGGATTTTACAGGAAAGACTCCTTCTGGCTTGAAGTCAGCAGCAACCAAGCTCCCTGATTTTCAGGCAAACACTTTTGGTTTGACCCTTGGTGGAGCCCTTATCAAAAACAAGTTGTTCTATTTTGTGAGTGCTGAGTTCCAGCGCGATGAAAGGCCACAGCCTTTTGATGCGTCTACTTTCAGAACCCCTCCAGGAGCTGCTTTTAAAGATTCAGTGAACCTGATCGTTGCCAAGTTGAAAGGATTGGGCTACGATCCTGGTGCATACCTCGATATTCCAGATCTTTTGAACAGTGATAAAATTGCTGCAAAAATCACCTGGAACATCAACCCTAAGCACAGATTGAATTTCTCTTACCGTTATGCCAATTCTCAGCGTTCATTGACCAATGCCAGCACAAGCACAAGGGTCAACTTTTTCAACGCAGGCTACCTGATTCCAAGCAAAACAAATTCCGCTTCCCTTGAGTTGAATAGCAGGTTCTCCAATAAGCTCTCCAACAAGTTGTTGGCCACTTTCACCAATGTATTGGATGACCGTGACCCATTGGGCAAAGACTTCCCACGCGTTACATTGAACTCAGTGAACGGAACCAGCTATGTATTCGGAACTGAAAACTTCTCAACCGGTAACCAGCTGAAGCAGAACAATACTGCTATTTATGATGAGCTACGTTACACAACAGGAGACCACCAGATTAAGGTTGGTTTAGATGTTGAATACAGCAACTCCTACAACTTGTTTGTACGTGACAACTATGGAACTTATACGTATAACTTTGTTAATCACTGGCTGCAAGACCTTAGACCTGCCCAATATTCAAGGTCTTTCTCTTTGGTGGATAACATCACCGGAGACGGAAGTGCGGCAGGAACCGAATTCAATACCCTCAGGGCTGGATTTTTCGTTGGTGACCAATGGCAGGTTTCAGACAAGTTCGAATTGAACTTTGGTCTTCGTTTCGACAATTTTGAATTCCTTACCGCTCCAAACGAAGACAAGTTCTTCAACACCAACGCACTTCCTGTTATTTCCTCAAGATGGGACATGCAAGGTGCCCGTTCTGGTCAGCGTCCTCAACCACAGTTGAGCATGTCTCCCCGTATTGGATTTACTTATCAAGCTGAGGAAAGCCTTAAAATCCGTGGTGGAATTGGTGCCTTCACCGGTCGTGTTCCATTGGTATGGCCTGGAGGTGTTTACAATAATACCGGCGTAAACGTTGGTGGTATTGCATTGAATAATCCAAACATCACGTTCAGGGCAGATCCATTCAAGCAGTACAATCCTTCAGATGTAGGCGTAACTGCTGCTACACC
Source organism: Chitinophagaceae bacterium (assembly GCA_021738605.1). Taxonomy (GTDB): domain Bacteria; phylum Bacteroidota; class Bacteroidia; order Chitinophagales; family Chitinophagaceae; genus Pollutibacter. Next base: position 8,512 of record JAIPBY010000091.1, read on the forward strand.
TTCTGGCCAGATCGACCTGATTGCCAAAAACTTCAGGTTGCCAAAAGTATTGAAGGCATCTCTTGGCTTTGATAAGAATTTTGGACAGGGTTGGAAGTGGACTACTGACCTCTTGTTCCAAAAGAATATCAATGAAATTGTATACTACAATACATACGCTGGTCAAACCACCAAGAACGAGCTTGGGCAAGATGTATACTTGGCGATCAATGGTACTTCAACCAGCTATACCAGGTTTGATTTTGATCCAGCCTTAGCCGGTGTCCAAAACCCTTATGCAACCGGTATCTTCCTGATCACCAATGGTAAGAAAGACAAGGGACTTTCCTACAACTTTACCACTGCCATCGACAAGAGCTTCAGCAAGGGATGGTCATTCAACCTGAACTATGGTTATGGTGATTCTTATACGTTGTTTGATGGTACAAGCTCTCAAAACAACTCCCAGTGGAGGTATATCGAAACGAAGAATGGTAGGAACAATATTGCACTCAGCCGCTCTGATTTCGCGCAGCTTCACAGGTTCAGCAGCTTTGTATCTAAAAAGTTCAGCTATGCAGACAAAAGGCTTGCAACAACGGTTAGCATGTTCTACAATGGTCAGTCTGGCTCCCCTTATTCTTATGTATATTCAAGGAGCATGATCTATGACCAAAACGGTGCAAACGGTGAGTCTACTGATCTGATCTACGTTCCAAAAGACTTGGCTGACTGGAGCAAATTCGCAGAAGCTTATACTTCTTCTGGCGTAACGTATACAG
>JAIPBY010000092.1 GCA_021738605.1 Chitinophagaceae bacterium
TGGCCGTATTGAATGCCGATTACAAAACCGAGTTGGTGGGAGAGCGCTTGCTTAGTACTCCTTCCCATTATGCATACATGAAGATCAGTGAAGGCTGTAACAGGACCTGCTCTTTCTGCGCTATTCCGCTGATGCGTGGCGATCACCGCAGCAAACCCATGGAAGAACTCATACTGGAGGCTGAGAAGCTTGTCAAAATGGGTGTAAAGGAATTGATGCTGATTGCCCAGGAGCTGACCTATTATGGTCTTGATCTCTACAAGAAAAGGATGTTGCCTGAATTGTTGAAGAAGTTGGCAGCTGTCGAGGGGATTGAATGGATCAGGCTTCATTACGCGTATCCTTCAAAGTTTCCATTGGATATCATTGACGTGATGAAGGAAGAACCTAAAATCTGCAATTACCTGGACATGCCTTTGCAGCATGCCAGTGACAATATGCTCAAGGCCATGAAGCGGCAAATCACCCGTCAGGAAATGAAAGACCTGATTGGCGAGATTCGTTCCAGGATTCCTGGTATCTGTCTTCGCACCACACTGATTGCAGGTTTTCCCGGAGAAACCAGGGAGGATGTGGAGGAAGTAAAAGAATTTCTTGCAGAAATGCAGTTCGATCGTGTTGGGATTTTTACTTATTCTCATGAGGAAGACACATCAGCCCATGCCTTGGAAGACACGCTGAGTGCAGAAGAGAAAGAGGAGAGGGCACAGGAGATTATTGAGTTTCAGCAAGAAATCAGCTTTGAAAAAAACCAGTCCAAGATTGGTCAGACCCTTAAAGTGATTGTTGACAAAAAAGAGGCAGGAAGGTATATTGGCAGAACAGAGTTTGACAGCGTGGAGGTAGACAATGAAGTGATCATTCATTCTTCCCGGAAATTGAACCCCGGAGACTTTGTGAATGTTATCATTACCAAGGCCTATGACTATGATCTTGAAGGCGATGTTGTATAATCGGTCACTGAATCATTAAACCATCATTCATCAATTTGGAAACCTCCTGTCGATACATCGATTACGAAAAAACCGGAATGTTTTCCCGGTTGATTGCTGATTATCTGAGTGATGGAATGTTCATCAAAGACTTCTATGCACATCCAACGAATTTGGAAGGCATAGCTGCATCCATTGAAGCGCGGAGAAAATTTCCCACAGATAGAAGCAGCATCGTTGCTGTATTAAAAGAGGCCTATTCCCATTCCAGTCCATCACCAAAGCAATTGGAGAACATGGAATGGATGGCTGTAGACAATACATTTACGATCTGTACAGCACACCAACCCAATATTTTTTCAGGATATCTCTATTTTATTTATAAGACGGCTCATGTTATCGCCCTGTCTCAAAGGCTTTCAAAAGATTTTCCGGACTGCAGGTTTGTGCCGGTCTTTTATATTGGGAGCGAAGACAATGATCTTGATGAGCTTTCTGCATTCAACCTCAATCATAAGAAACACAGGTGGGAAACCAGCCAAACAGGCGCAGTTGGCAGGATGATTGCGGATGATGGCGTTGAAGCACTCATCAAAATGGTAGAGACAGAACTCATTCATCTTCCCTTTGCGAAGGAACTCATTTCCATCATCAGGAAAGCCTATACAAAGGGGAATGATATGGCGCAAGGCACCTTTATTCTTTTGAATGAATTGTTCCGTGAACAGGGATTGCTGGTGCTTCAGCCCGACAATGCTTCGTTAAAGGAGCAGATGAAATCAGTGTTCAGGGATGATTTGCTTCACAATACAGCCCAGCAGATTGTTGGAGAGACCAATGCAAGGCTGGAAAAACAATACAAGCTTCAGGTCAATCCAAGGTCCGTCAATTTGTTTTATTTGCGGGATGGCATAAGGAACAGGATTGACAAAAGAGGCAACTTGTATACTGTTGATGAAACGGTGATCCGGTTCACAGAAGCAGAGATTCTCGCAGAATTGAATGAACATCCAGAGCGGTTCAGCCCCAATGTAATCCTTCGCGGGATTTACCAGGAAACGATACTGCCCAATATTTTGTTTGTGGGTGGCGGCTCAGAAGTTGCCTATTGGATGCAGTTGAAAGGGCTCTTTAGTTATTATAAAGTGCCTTTTCCCATGTTGGTTTTGCGCAACAGCTTTATGCTGATGGATGCAAACCATGAACACAAGATGAAGGAATTGGCTATCCATGATGCTGATTTATTCAAGGAAGAAACTTCCCTTGCCAATGAGCTGGTCCAACGCTGGGCAGGTGCTGAATTGTCATTGAAAACAGAAGAACAGGAAAGCCGTGAACTCTTCAGCCATTTGCGGAAAAGGGCAGCAGCAATTGATAAGACACTTGTTCAGCATGTCCACTCTCTGGAGGTTGATCACTTGAAGAAGCTCGAGACATTGGAAAAGAAAATGCTGAAAGCGGAACGCAAGAAACAATCTATTCAATTGCAACGCATCTGGAAGTTGAAAGCTGAACTATTTCCCAACAACACTTTACAGGAAAGGGTAGATAATTTTATGCCCTATTATGCACAGTACGGCCCATCGTTTATTGAAGTTATTTTGAAGCACTCACTGGCTTTGGAACAAAGGTTTGGAGTGATTGTGATTGGTTGATGTAGCGAGGCGCGTTGAAGTAGTGGAATTTACCAGCCGAAGGCTGGGTCGGCCTTCGGCCTGTTGAAGTTATTAAGTTCTTCAACCCCTTAAATCCCTTCAACCCCTTCAACTTTTTTCAAAATGTCTTCCGTCGCAGACAATCCAACCCTGGTAGCACCAGCTTCAATGGCAGTCAATACTTCTTCAAGGGTTCGGATTCCGCCAGAGGCTTTGATTTGAATATCAGGGGAACAATGCTCGCGCATCAATTTTAGGTCATGAATGGTAGCCCCTTTGGCCAGAAATTTTCCATCTTCCTGTTTAACATATCCGAATCCAGTTGATGTTTTGACGAAGGCTACATGAAGGCTTGAACAAATTGTACAGAGTTGAATTTTTTGATCATCATTGAGGTAATCGTTTTCAAAGATTACTTTGAGTATGGCATTGTGCTCTAACGTAGCATCCATGATTTGGGAAATCTCATTTTCCACATATTCCCAATCTCCGCCAATCACTTTACCGATATTGACCACCATATCAATTTCGGTGGCCCCATTCCTGCAGGCCTCAATCGTTTCTATCACTTTGATATCAGTTGTATTGCCACCATGAGGGAATCCAATCACCGTGCAAACCCCAACGGCTGAACCTTTGAGCAATTTGGCAGCCTGGGCAACGGCAGATGGCTTCACGCATACCGTGGCTGTACCATATTTGAGACCTATCCTGCAAGCCTCTTCCAGTTCTTTGTCGGTTGCTGTAGGATGCAACACGGAGTGGTCAATGTATTTTGCGAGGTCCATTATAAATCAAATGTATTGTCAAATCCTTTGCTCTTCAATGCCTTGATTTTTTTTCCTACCTCATTTTTCATTTTTGTTTTGAAGGCAAGCAGTTTTTTCTCCAAGGGCTTGCTGCTGATGGAGAGGATGGATGCAGCAAGAATGCCTGCATTCTTGGCTCCGTTGAGCGCAACGGTGGCAACAGGGATGCCATTGGGCATCTGCAGGATGGAAAGGATGGAGTCCCAGCCGTCAATGGAATTGGACGATTTGATGGGAACGCCAATCACTGGGAGGGTTGTGATGGAGGCCACCATGCCTGGTAAATGGGCAGCGCCTCCCGCACCTGCGATAACAACTTTGATCCCCCTTTTGGAAGCTGTAGTGGCAAACCTTACCAATCGTTCAGGAGTTCTGTGGGCAGAAACAACCGTTAGTTCAAAAGGAATGCCAAATTCAGTCAACTGTTCTGCAGCTGCAACCATTACCGGAAGGTCGCTATCGCTTCCCATGATGATGCTGACGATGGGTTTCTTTTTGTTACTAGCCTTTGTTACAGCCATTTTATTGATTTTATATCGTTTTATCGCCTTTGATCCTGAGCGTGCTTTTGATCTTGTTGGCCTGGTGAATCAGTTCCTGTTTTTCATTGCTGATGATGGTGGCATGTCCCATTTTTCGTCCGGGCTTGGTATCTGTTTTGCCGTACAAGTGAACGAAAACATCTGGAATGGACAATATTTCTTCCAGCCCTTCATATTGCGTTTTCCCTGTATAGCCTTCAGCACCAAGCAAGTTGACCATCATCGAAGACATGATCTTTGCAGTATTGCCCAAAGGGTAGTTTAGCATGATTCTCCAAAGCATGTCAAACTGAGAGCTGTAGTGGGCTTCGATGGTATGATGTCCTGAATTGTGTACCCTTGGTGCAGTTTCGTTCACCCAAACATTCCCTTCCCTGTCAACAAACATCTCAATGGCAAAAATACCCGGAGAGTCTAGTTTTCTGGCAACAGTAAGGGCTATCGCTTCAGCCTTCCAAAGGGTCTTTTCGGGGATGGATGCAGGGCAAAGCTGGAGATCCAGCAGATTCAGGATAGGGTCAAAAAACATCTCTACCGGAGGATAGATGGCAGTTTTTCCGTTTTCCGCCACAGCCACAATGATGGCAATCTCCTTTTCAATTGAGATCATTTTTTCCAATACAGCAGGAGCATCAAACCCAAGCTGGATATCTTCCTGTTTCTTGATGATTTGCACACCTTTGCCATCATATCCACCCGTAGCCAGTTTGTGAACGGCAGGCAGAAAATCAATGTTGTTGTTCAGCTCTTCCTTGTTCTGCAGCACCTTGTACAATGCAGTAGGGATCTGGTGTAGCGTATAAAATTCCTTTTGGAAAATCTTGTTTTTAATGGTGCGCAGGGCCTGAGGTCTTGGAATGATGCGGCATCCTCTTTTTTCTAATTCGAAGAGGGCTTCCACATTAACATTCTCTATTTCGATGGTAATGACATCCAAATCTTCTCCAAACCTGATCACATCATCATAATTGGTGATGTCTCCCTGAATGAAATGATGACATAGTTTGGCGGAAGGACAAGTGGGGTCCTTTTCCATCACGCTAACTTCTACGGGGTAGTTGGCTGCCTCTTGCAAAAGCATCCTGCCAAGCTGACCTCCTCCCAATATGCCTGCCTTGATCATAGAATGCAAATATCTTTAACTTATCGCTAATTCAAAATCATTAATTTTGTAGGGTGATGCATATCAAAGCCCCAATATTCAGAAAGATCGTTTTTTTGCTCTTTTTCCAAGGATTTTTTTCCTGTTTTACGGGCAGCGCGCAAAGCTCTTTTGTTGAATACCAAAAGTCATTTTCGCGGGTTTCAAAGGCATTTGCCAACCGAGAGGACACCCTAAAGAGGCAGTTCGCCGCGAAAAAGCTGGCCTGGCCTGCAAACTATGTCTATATCCGATCGTTTAAATACAACAGTGACTTGCAGGTTTGGGTGAGAAATAAGCTCACCGATACGTTTTCGCTATTTAAATCTTACCGCATCTGTGCCCTGGCTGGAACCATGGGTCCCAAGCGAATGGAAGGGGATTATCAGGTGCCTGAGGGCTTTTATTATATCAACGAATTCAATGCCAACAGCACCTACCACCTTTCGCTGGGGTTGAATTATCCCAATCCTTCAGACAAGCTGCTGGCAGATTTAATGAAGCCCGGTGGAGAAATATATATCCATGGAAGCTGTGTAACCGTTGGCTGCATACCACTTACAGATCCAATGATTGAAGAACTGTATATCCTTTCCACCTATGCAAGGGCTGCAGGACAGGAATTCATCCCCGTTCATATTTTTCCGGTCAAATACAGGGATGCCAGAAGTGCCGAGTATTTGGAAAAATTATTCACTGCAGATCCTTCCCTGAAAACCTTTGAAGCGAATCTCAGAAGTGTATATGATTTTTTTGAGGATAACAAGATATTACCTGTGGTAGCGGTTTCGCCCAAAGGGGAGTATATATTTTATTGAGATTCATCAAAATGAAAACTTCAGTTGGAAGGCAATTGTTAGGCAAAATATCAACATAATCAAATGATCAAGGTTAGTCAACTTAAAAAATCATACGGCAACTTCGAAGCAGTGAAGGGAATCAGTTTTGATGTACAAGAGGGAGAAATCTTTGGATTGCTTGGCCCTAATGGGGCAGGAAAATCCACTACGCTTGAGATCATGGAAACCCTTCGGCTCAAATCCTCCGGAGAAGTCAACATTGCAGGATTTGACCTTGACAAGCAACCTGATGAGATCAAAAAAATCATTGGTGTTCAACTCCAGACCTCGGGTTTTTATCCCGGATTGAAACTATTAGAATTGATTGACCTGTTTGGGGGATTGTACAACCGGAAGGTAGATCCGATGGAGCTGCTCTCCAAGGTTAACCTGGAAGAAAAGGCAAAATCATTGTACAAGTCACTCAGTGGGGGGCAAAAGCAACGGTTTTCTATCGCCACAACCCTGATCAATGACCCCAAGATCATTTTCCTGGATGAGCCTACCACAGGCCTGGATCCTCAGGCAAGAAGGAATCTTTGGGATCTGATCAAAAATATTCGCGCCCTCGGCACCACTGTGATCATCACCACCCATTATATGGATGAGGCCGAGTACCTCTGTGATAGGGTGGCCATCATGGATGCCGGGCGGATCATATCGCTTGATCATCCTGATCGTTTGATTGACCAGCTGATTGCCAGCGGGTTTGAAAAAAAGAAGGAATCCAAGGGCGCTAATCTCGAAGACGTATTTATTCAGATGACCGGCAGGGTTTTGCGAGAGGATTAAAACAGTCAATCCAGATAATCTTAAATCACTATTTTTGCCATACATTTTACAACGCATGAAAAAACTATTTTTCCTTTCATTATCGCTCAGTTTGTTCTCCGTTTCTTTTGCTCAAACCAAAACAGCGCCCAAGGCCACAACACCTGCAGTGAAGGCTGCTGCTCCCAAAGCAACCACTCCTGTCAAACCAGTTGCAAAAACAGCGACCAAGACCAATCCAGCGATTGTTTTGAAAACTGCAGAAGATTCCATGAGCTATTCCATCGGTGTGCTCGATGGCAACTTTTTCAAGTCCCAGGGAATCGAAAAAATAAACTCAACTGTGTTGGCAGCAGGTTTTGCTGATGCCCTCAAAGGCAAGCCCCTCTTCACTCCTGAGCAATGCGATATGATTGTTCGTACAGCGATGCAAAAAAATGTAAGAAAGAAAATACAGCCTGCTATTGACGCGGGTCTAAAGTTCCTGGCTGAAAATGCAAAGAAGCCCGGAGTGAAGCAAACACCTACTGGTTTGCAGTATGAAGTGATTACTGAAGGAACTGGTCCAAAGCCTGCCGACACCAGTGTGGTGAAGGTTCATTATGAGGGTTTTCTGTTGAATGGCAATGGCCGTCCATTTGATAGTTCAAGAGAAAGGGGAGAGCCTACTCAGTTCCCCTTGAATCAAGTGATCAGGGGCTGGACGGAAGGTGTTCAGTTGATGGGTGTTGGATCAAAGTACAAGTTTTATATTCCTTATCAACTGGCCTATGGTGAGCAGGGCTCCGGTGAAACGATTCCTGGTGGTTCCCTGCTGATTTTTGAGGTGGAGTTGATTGATATTGTAAAAGGGCAGAACTAATCGCTTCTTCATTTTTAAAACAGTTTCAGCATGACAACAGATCCGCGGTACCCCATCGGCAAAGTGCAGTTTGTTGACTATTCTGAGAAGGAAAAGGAAGCAAGGCTTTCAGATATCTTGTTTCTTCCAAGGATGCTTGAGTATGCTGTGTTGAACCTGGATGAAATTCAGATTCAGACACCCTACAGGGACGGCGGTTGGACGGTGAACCAGCTGATTCACCATGTGGCAGATTCTCACATGAATGCCTTTATTCGATTCAAGCTTGGATTGACAGAGGACGCACCGACCATCAAGCCCTATAACCAGGACCAATGGGTAGAAACTGCAGATGTGGTGAACAGCCCCGTCAATATATCCATCACCCTGCTCCATTCTCTGCACCATCGCTGGTACGAATTGCTGAAAACCATCAAGGATGAGGAATGGCAACGATCCGTCTTCCATCCTGAGCAGCAGCGCCACATTACCCTCTGGCAGTTGCTGTTGATCTATTCCTGGCATGGGAAGCATCATGCGGCCCATATTACGAACCTTCGGGAGCAAATGGGCTGGTGATGAAAGGCTTCCATTTTTCAAAATATACCAAGCGTGATGATGGCAAAAGCGATTTTGAAAAATTGCTTGACATCTTCATGCAATTGCTGGACTATACCAATGGTGATGCCGAAGAAGCGTTGCGATGGATGACTGAACTGGACAAGGAGTACAAGTTCAGTACCCCACAATATGGTATTGGAGACTTTATTGAAGACCTTAAGCAGAAAGGATATATAGACAATCAGAATGAAAAAGGTGAAATAAAAATCACCCCCAAGACGGAGCAGGGCATCAGGAAAAGGTCGTTGGATGAAATTTTCGGTAAACTGAAAAAAGCGCGAAAGGGCAACCACAGCACTTTCAAATCCGGGCAGGGTGATGAAACCAATCCTGAAACCAGGCCATTTCAATTTGGCGACATGCTTGACCAGATTGATTTTGTGAGTTCCATCCGCAATTCTCAGATCAATAGTGGCATAGAAAACTTTTCGATGCGGGAGGAAGACCTTGAAATCCGTGAAGCCGATTTCAAAACACAGACTTCCACCGTTCTCATGATTGACATTTCACATTCAATGATTCTCTACGGGGAAGACCGGATCACTCCTGCAAAGAAAGTAGCGATGGCCCTGAGTGAGCTGATCAAGACCAAGTATCCCAAGGATACCCTTGATATTGTGGTCTTTGGAAATGATGCATGGACAATCGAGGTAAAAGATCTTCCTTATCTGCAGGTAGGACCTTATCATACCAATACGGTTGCAGGACTTGAACTTGCGATGGACATCCTCCGCAGGAGAAAAAATTCCAACAAGCAAATCTTTATGATTACAGACGGGAAACCTACCTGTCTCAAAGAGGGGAAAAACTATTACAAGAATGCATTTGGACTGGACAGGAAGATCACCAACCGCTGCCTCAACCTGGCTGCCCAGTGCAAAAAAGTCAAAATAAAAATCACCACTTTCATGATTACCAGCGATCCCTATTTGCAAAGTTTCGTGAGGGCATTCACGGAAAGCAACAATGGAAGAGCATTTTATGCATCCCTTGATAAACTCGGAAGTTTTGTGTTTGATGATTTTGAAAAAGGGAAGAAGCGGAACGTGATGT
>JAIPBY010000001.1 GCA_021738605.1 Chitinophagaceae bacterium
ATCTTGCTACCCGGTTGTTATCTGTATAACCAACCAATGCATTGTTATTGGCAGGCCTGTTAAATAGATCACTCGCAGCATAGGTCAAAGTCCTGGCTTTCAACGCAAGAGCAGCACCAACTGTAGGCCTTCCCCAATCTGCATTGGCAATATCAGCCAATTTCAAAGGGAGATTCATGGCGGCAGAATCACAGAGTCTGGTAATGTAATTGACACATTCATTGAAACTATTCCTTTTGACAGTATTCAGGTATTCTGTCTCCTTGAAAATGCTGATCTTATGGTCAACAATTGGAATACCTCCATAGCGCTTCAGGAGCTCGAAATAATAAAAAGCACGAAGAAATTGAGCTTCTGCCCTCCACATTTTCATGTTACTGACCCTTGCTACATAAGTAACGGGATCTGGAATTTTATACTCAATAAAAGTTATCGTGTCGGTTCCTTCAGTAAAATCAAAGGTTTTACGAATTCCCTGATAATTCCTTGCCCAACTATCATCCGGATTTGAATAAATGTTCCAGTTACCTGTGTTGAAATCCTGGATATTATCTGTTTCATTTACATCCTCTGCTTCATCAGATGCAGAAGCGCGCCATGAATTGCCATTTGAATTGTAGCCTTCAGGCAATGAAGTGAACATATTGTTGCGCAACCTTGTCAGGTTACTAAAATTGGTGATAACATCCAAACGAGTTGTCAATGAAAGTGCCTCAGGTTCGAGGTATGAACAACCCGTCTGAATTAAAATAAACAATCCAAATAATAACTTTGATATATTTTTCATTTTCATTGAATTTTAGAGTTGAATCTTGAATCCCATATTAACAGATCTCATGGTTGGATAACCAGTGATGTTCTCTGGATCTGAATATTTGAATTTATCGATCGTCAACAGATTCATGCCTCTTACAAAAATCCGAGACATGCCGATTCCTGTTTTCTTCAGGAAAGCATTTGAAAAATTATACCCCAACTCAAGTGAACGTACCTTTATGAATTCTCCATTGCGCAACCAAAAACTGGATGTTCTGTAATTGTTGGCATTCTCAAGTGTTGAGAGGCGTGGATACATGGCAGTTGCCTTGGTTTCAGGCGTCCATGGATGTTGAACAAAGGTTGAGATTTTTTGATTGGAACGAAGTGGGAAGAAGATGTTCCCATAACTGGCGAGGTTGATGTTCCTGTCCATCTGAGCCTGCAACATGACCTGAAAATCAAATCCGCCAATGTTAAATCCAAGATCGAGTCCAATCTCTTTGGTGGGGATGCTTCCATTACCGATGGGTCCAATATCATAATTGTTGACAACTCCATCATTGTTCCTGTCTCTGTATTTGATATCCCCGGGTTGTACAGGTCCAAAGATCTGCTTGGGACTGTTGGCAATATCATTGTCTGACTCAAAAAATCCCAGTGCCTGAAGTCCATAGGTATAAAAGACTGGACTACCAGTTCTATAAAAATATTCACTACCCGTCGGAACAATTTCTTCAGCCATGGCCACAACCTTATCCTTGATAAAGCTCATGTTTACCCTTGCATAAAAACTAGCATTCTTATATTGCTTGCTAAATAGCATGGACAATTCAATACCCCTGTTACTCACCTCGCCTTTGTTTACACTTGGTAAGGTGGCTCCAAACAAGGCAGGAACTGTTGTGGATTGAGAGGTAAGGATATTTTTTCTGTCTTGCTGAAACAACACCATTGATAGATCAAGGAGGTTAAAAATTCTTGCATCCAAACCAAGATCATATTGATAGGATTGTTCAAAAGTCAATCCAGGATTGGCTACAAGACCTTCAGTAACTGTTGAGGCGGCTGCATTCGTATTTCCGAAATAGTAGGCGGATCCTCCAACATATAACTCTCTAAAAGCAAAACGGGTTCCAAGATTGCTGCTACCAACCATTCCTGCAGATGACCTGATTTTTAGGTAATTAACTGCTTTTGAGGCTTGTTTGGAATTGTTGTCAACCAAAATATATCCTGCCGAAAGAGCGGGAAACAGACCAAATCTTTCTCCTTTGGCAAAAGCCTCAGTACCACCATAAGAGGCAGTTAAGTCAGCAAAGAATTTATTTTTATATCCATAGTGCACCCTTGAATTAACAGATTGCATGTTGTAGGGATTTTCCCTGCCAACGATTTGACGCGTCTGGTTATAAAGGGCAATAAAATCGATGGAATGATTGCTCCCAAATTTCTTTGTATAGTTTAGATAAAACTCAGCTGTACCTCTCCTGTTTTGTGCGTCACTGTAGGGAGAATTGTATGCAAGGTTGGTATTGTTGCCAATAGTGGCTCCAATGATTGGCTTACCAGTCAAGGGATCTTTGGTGGTCTGGTAAACTGAAAATGTTTTGGACCATCCATCGGTAACGGTATAGTAATTGTCAAATCCAACGCGTGCTCCAAGACTCAATCCAGCAATATATTTGGATGCATCATATTTGAGGTCGAGATCGGATTGAAAAAAACGGTTGTGCGTCTCTCTGTAACCACGGTTGTTGATATACCCAAATGGATTGTCTGGGAAGGCAGATGTTCCACCCAACAAACCAGATTGAGCATATACAGGAAAAAGATGCGTGGGATAATCATATAATCTGTTCCAGATATCTGAAGTAGCCATACGGGGCGCATTCAGATCATTCACCTGTCCACCCAGATTGAGCTTTAAGGTCAGATCGTTCAAAATATTCACGTCTATATTTGACCTGAAGTTTAATCTGTCCAATGATGAATTTGTGCTATAACCTTCATTTAGTTCAGTATTTTTATAAATGCCTGAATTCTTCAAATACCCCAAGGAGACATAATAATGAGCAACTTTGTTTCCACCGGATGAACTGACGTTGATTGAAGTAACAGGTGCATTGTTCTTGATTGTTTCCTTCATCCAATCCACATCGGGATAAAGTCTTCTATCACCATCCGTATACCCTACAATATCAGCAGCAGTAAACAATGTGGGTAGTTTGTCATTCACCAAAGCCTGATTGTACATCTTGGCAAAATCAGCAGAATGATAAAACTGGGGCAACCTTGTTGGTGATTGGAAACCAGATGAAAAATCTACCGTAACTTTTGACTTTCCAGGTTGACCTGCCTTGGTTGTAACGAGAATTACACCGTTGGCACCTTGAATCCCATACATAGCCGTTGATGCTGCATCTTTCAGCACAGATATTTTATCAACGTCAAAAACTGAAACAGAATTTAAATCCCTGATAAATCCATCAACAAGTACCAATGGTGCTCTTGCATAACCAAATGTAGTGACACCCCTCAATGAAAATCCAGGAAGATCATTTCCAGGCTCTCCGCTGTTTTGATCAACAATCATACCAGGCACCTTACCATACAAGGTGTTCCCCAAAGAAAAAACCATATTCTTTTCTATGTCTTTTCCAGTTATTGATGATACTGAGCCAGTCACTTCTCTTTTCGATAAGAGACCATAAGCAATAACCTGTTGGGCTGAGGCAATTTGCAATACAGAATCTTTTACAGCTGTTTTTTGTGCCTGTAATTCCGCACTAAACAGGGCTAACGAGGCAAATGACAGAAAACTGAAATATTGTTTAAACAGTCGTTTCATTTTAACTTTCTTTAATATTTTATCTGGAATTAGCTTACCAACCTGGATTTTGTACCAGGCCATACCCCTTGTTCACCTCATTGTAAGGGAAAGGATGCAAATACCAGTGTGGGAACCATGCCCTGTCATGATACTTATACTTGGTATAGGTATAGGTTGAATTTTTCTGCTTGATGACCCTCAGATCATATATAGGACCTTTGAAAACATCGCCGATCATGAGTCGTTTCACATCAAAATAGCGATGGTTTTCCAAATAGAGTTCAACGCTACGCTCGTTTTCAATGTACTTTCTCAAACCTGTCTGATCAAGCGATTTAGAAACAACAGGCATTCCAGAGCGGGTACGAATAACATCCAGCGCTGCAAACACCTCGGCACTTGGCCCATTGGCTTCATTGGATGCTTCGGCAAGAATAAGGTACATCTCTGCCAAACGCATGTAAGGACTCATCGGCGTCCAAATACCACTTGCTTCAAAACCATTCAACCATTTACGGGTAAAATATGCGAACTGGGTCTTTGCAGATATCGGACCATTCCTTCCATTGGCAACACTTGCATCAACACCATCATAAATTTCAAGGCTATACGTAGGATTGGTAGTCACCCACAAACATCCATTGTAGGCCACAGAAATATGAAACCTTGGGTCAAGTTTTTTATATGGGGATGTTGGATCGTTTGCAGGAGTAGTGATTGTTGAATTCCAATTGACAGTAGTTCCGTCTGTATTTTGGTATTTTTCAATATGATTCTGGGTTGGCTCCGTAGCGGCATATCCACCCATGTTCGTTCCACGGCCCAGCCAATACAACTTTGATTGATTGATGGATTGAAAAGTTCCATACATGACCTCTGTATTTCCAGCTTTGGGAACGTCTTCACAGGCAACTTTATAATTTCGGGTTGGACCAAAACTCTTCACAATACCATACCCATTTTGCTCGCAATAGGCAATGGCTTCGCGCGCTGCCTTGGCAGCAGAAGCCCACAAATTCTTGTCATATTTCATCAAACAAATCAACTTGTTGTTGGCTCCCAAATCCTGATAAGGCTTGTCTGTATTGAACAATGGGCTCGCAGCATAAAGCAAGGTCCGGGCTTTGAGTCCATATGCAAAGGCCTTGGTCAGCCTTCCAAATTCCTTTTCATCAGGAACTTTTGCAGGAAAAAATTGACTGGCAATTGCCTCATCGCAGAGATTGATGATGTGCTTATACACAGAATCAAGCGATGCTCTAGGAATGACAAATTCCTCAGCGTCATTCAATGGCTTTGTAACAATGGGAACACCACCATATCGTTTGAACATTTCAAAATATTCAAGCGCCATTACAGCAGCACATTCGGCTTTGATCCTTCCCTTGACATCAGCAGGCGCATCTGGAACCCTATCGATGTTCTCTTTCAAAATCAAAGCCTTTCGGATGGTCTTCCAATGGTTGTCATACACATCCTCACCATTGGTTCCATTCACGGTAAACCAGGTGGAGTTGATGCTTCCAGCGTATACATTGTTTGCAGTGTAACCGTTTTGTGCAGTAAAACAGATGGCCTCATCTGTAATGGTAGATACTGAGGTTGAACCCAGTTTTCCATTCAATGCTGTTGCAAGCGCACGTCCTTGGAATTGGTAAAGATCAAAAATAAGACGTTCAGCATTCTGGTATTTTGAGAATACAGAATCCGTGTTGAACGAAGTTTGTGCAGGCATCTCTAAATACTTTTTGCAAGAGTTGAGACCCAACAAAATGGATGCAAGGAAAACGATGAGATAAAAAGGTATTTTAATCTTCATGGTAATTAAATTTAAAATTGAAGGTTTACACCAAAATTGAAAACCTTCAATTGTGGATAGGTCATAGAGCCAGATGCTACATTCTCAGGATCAATAAATTTGAGCGTGTCGAATGTGAGCAGGTTTTGTCCGCTTACAAACAACCTCATTGAGTTTGCCCCAATTTTATTCAGGAATGAACCTTTGAGGTTGTAGGCCACTTGCACATTGCGCAGGCGCAAATAAGAAGCATCCCTTATCCAAAGTGATGAGTTATAGTAATTGGTCAAATCAGCATAGTTCAGTGTCAAGCGGGGAATCTTTGCATTGGCATTGTTGTCCGGGCTTCCTGCATACCATCTGTCTTTGATGAAGCCCATGGCTGATCCATATGCGCTGAAAGGCAGAAGGGCATTGAAACCAAGACTCATGCTCATGTTAGCGGCACCCTGAAACAAGAAACTGACATCAAGATTTTTATAGGTAAATCCTCCAGAAAATCCGTAGTTGATTTCAGGGAATGAAGGATTCATGATCGGACTTCTGTCGTTCACATCCACAATCCCATCGCCAGTCAAATCAGCGTATTTCACATCACCAGGGCGTTGGTTCATGTTGAACTGCCTTGGCCACTTGTTGATATCATCCTGGCTGTTGAAGAAGCCCATGAATTGATATCCAAATACTTCACCAACACGCTGGCCCGTTTGGTTGAGCAGCGGATATTGGTTGTTGTAGGCCTCATCCATGAAAAGGATCTTGTTGCGGGCAAAAGAATAATTACCACGGAGATAATAACTGGTTTTTCCAATCATGTCTGACCAGCCCAACTCAATTTCATAACCGCCATTCTTTACTCGGCCAATATTATAAGCATCTTGCAATACTGCCGCCACATGGATAGGAACGGTTCTCCTTGCTGTCAAAATATTGGAACGTTCTTCTCGGAAATAATCAATGTTTAAAGACAACTTGTTCTTAAGGAACCTGAATTCTGCAGCATAGTTCTGCTTCAGTGATTTCTCCCAGGTAACATTGGGGTTACCCAACTTACCCTCATACAATCCAGAACGGCTAACGGGATCCTCTCCAAAAATTGCTCCGCCTCCACCGAGGTATTCACTGGGGAAGTACATGAAACGCAGTGATCCCATTCTGTCATTTCCCACAAAACCATAAGATGAGCGAAGCTTCAGGTATGAAAGGAAATTTTCACCAATGGCTTTTTTCACGAAAGGTTCATTGGTGACGACCCAACCTGCAGAAACTGCGGGGAACCATCCGAACCTGCTGTTCACAGGGAAGTTTTCAGAACCATTCCTACCCATGTTGAACTCGAGCATGTATTTTTGGGCATAGTTGTAGGTGAAACGGGTTATAAAATCCTGATAACCCAAAGGAATACCAGGATAAGAAAGCGAGTGATAGAATTGTTTACGCTGGGTATACAGCAACAACCCACTCACTGCGTGTTTTCCAAATGTATTGTTGTACTCCAATGCAGATTCCAGGTATACACGCTTTGATCTCGAAAAACTTTCTGATGGGTCGTTCAATACCCCATCCTCACCGGATTGTCTCAAAATTGGATCAAGGATGCCGTCACCGTTGACATCCACTTTTTCTGCTGCATATCTAGCAAAACTCCTGGAAAATCCTCTGCTCTGTCCATATTCACTGTCATATGCACCCATTACTCTTCCTGACAATCCCTTCAACAGGAAATCAAACTTTTGCTTCAAACCCACATTTAAATTCAAGACACTATTGGAATAACGATCAAATCCATCAAACAAGGCACTCAATGCGTTTCTTCCATTGGCCCTTGCCAGCGTCACGAATTTTCCGTCCCACATGCCTGCAGTACCATTGGTAGCAGCGGCCAATATGTCGAGAAATGGTGAACCACCTGGAGAACTTCTGTTCGATGTAAAACCTCCAATCTGAACATTGGCCTTGGTGGTTTTTGAAATATCCAATTCCAGGTTAGAACGGAAATTGAATTTTTTATACAAATCATTGTTGTTGTACTCTTTTACGAACTGCTTCCACAATCCCTCTTGCCCTAAATAACCAAAGGAAACAAAATACTTAGCAACACTGGTACCTCCAGAAATATTTACGTTATGTTGTTGCTGTGGAGCATAGTCATTCATCATAAAATCCAACCAGTCAATGTCTGGATAAAACAAAGGATCACTACCATCCTTAAATTTTTGTAATTCATCTTTGGTAAACATAGGCGCAACCAATGGGTTATCATTCAACTGGGCTTCCACCTGAAGCACTGAAAAATCATACCCATTAAGAAATTTGGGTAACCGGGTGGGTACCTGAACAGCATAGTTTCCGCTGTAATTTACCTTAGCAGGACCTTCTTTTCCTTTGAGCGTGGTAACCAGGATTACACCATTGGCACCACGTATTCCATACACTGCTGTAGAGGCAGCATCCTTCAATACTGAAATAGACTCAACCTCGTTTGGATCGATGCGTGAAAATGGTCTTTCTACACCATCAACCAAAACCAAAGGAGCAGCGTTCCCGTTATCCAAGGTTCCAATTCCCCGGATCCTCAAGGTTGTTTCGTCATTACCAGGTTGTCCACTTCTTTGAACCGATAACAGCCCAGGTACCCGACCTACAACTGCTGCGGTAAGGTTCGGCACAGGGGATTTGATCAAGTCTGCACCCTTTACGGTTGAAATAGCACCAGTAACTGTAGCCTTTTTTTGACTGGAATATCCCACCACAACAACCTGGTCCATGTTTGATGCAGACGGTACAAGTGTGATGTTGTAGTTATTTAAAGTTCCAACCCTCACCTCCTGGGATTCGTATCCCACATAACTAATGATGATAATTGACGCAGGACCTTCAACTTCAATTGAAAAACTGCCATCAGCAGCAGATTGGGTTGAATTTTTTGATCCTTTTTCTGTAATGGTACACCCGGCCAGTGCTTCGCCCCTTTCATTCAACAATTTACCCTTGATTACATTGCGTAATGGACTTACATCAAAATCTGGGTCATTTGAATGGTAAAAAGCGTATGCCGGAGAAGAATTCAAACTGGCAGCAAAAAAGAAAATCATCAAATGCTTGATTGCTCTCCCTTGGGCCATGTGTTTACAATTGAAAAAGTTGGTTAACATTTTCATGGCATTAAATTGTAAAATGAAGAATGAGAAATTTTCTGAGTTCGGCAATGGTCTGTTGCAAAAAAAAGGTTTGCAACTTCAGTTGTTCTTTTCATACTAAAACAAGCAGTTTATGGCAGTTAAAGAGATAGATATTTGGCAGTGCACACCAAAATAGTTCTTCAAAATATTGCGTAAATATCGATTTAACAATATATTGTGCAAGGAATTATCCACATAAACTATCGAAATTGATTGCGATAACGTTTGCGATAGATATAAAACTTTTCTGATGCCAAGAGCAAAATGTCCTAAATGCCAGAAAATAGAGAGAATCCTAAAATCTGGAATTATCAGAGGGAAACAACGCTTCTACTGTAAGGATTGTAATTATCATTTTACCCTCGTCCATGAAAGCAGAAAACAAAAGACCGAGGCAAGAAAAAACAATGATAAAACATCTTTAAAGGACATTGCAAATGCAGCAGGTGTTTCCATTTCAACTGTATCAAGGGCTCTCAATGAACATCCAGACATCAGCATTGAAACAAGGATGGCCATCAAAACGTTGGCCAAAACAATGGATTATCAGCCCAATCTGCTTGCGCAAAGTCTTGTCAACCGCTCTACACATACCATTGGCGTAATCATCCCCAATCTGGAAACCACTTTTTTTTCCTCCATGCTCGGTGGCATTCAACATATTGCAGCCCAATCAGGATACCGCGTGGTGATCTGTCAATCTGATGAGAGCCACACCATTGAGGTTGCTAACTTGCAGGCATTGATGAACAATATGATTGATGGCTTGCTGATTTGTCATACCCTTAACACCACCAATTTTGACCACCTGAAAATGCAGATAAACCGGGGTATTCCGATTGTACAATTTTACCGTGTCTCTGATAACCTTGACATACCAAAGGTTTACAGTGATGACGAGAGCGGAGCATTCCAAATTACAGAACATTTGATCAAGAAAGGATCAAAAAAAATCGGGTTGTTGCTGGGGCCAAAGGCCTTGTCCATCAACAAGCGTTTGAATGGATACCTTAAAGCATTAAACCTTCATGGAATTGAAATAGATGATAAGCTGATCAAGCATGTTGATTTTAGCTACAATGCAGTCATTAAAGCTGTAGATGAATGGCTGGAAATGGAGCCTGCAATTGATGCCATATTTTCCATTTCAGACAAATGTGCAGTGCAAATCATTCGTTATTTGAAGAGCAAAAAAATAATAATCCCGAACATGATCAGTGTTTGCGGATTTGGCAATGAATATACGGGAGAAATTGTTGAACCACAGCTCACCACCTTTGATGTTAAGACAAGAGAAATAGGTGAAGCGGCAGTCAAATTATTGTTGGACCAAATCATTCAAAAAACGTCAAAGATCAAAAAACAAATGATCAAGGGAAGCCTGATTGTGAGGGAGTCTACTGATAAATAAAACAGGGCTTGATGTAACACCATTAACTTACTCCAACACTTGTGCATACTTGATGAGCATCTCTTTCAACTCCTGGTAAGGTAGCTCCTGTGAAAGATAATTTTTATCCATCGCCATACAAGCAGCGATTGCAGCAGATTGACCCAAAACCATAAATACGGGTTCCATCCGGATAGAGCCAAAAGCGATATGAGATGCAGACAAACAAACGGGAACAAACAAATTGGTTGTTTCTGTTTTTTTGGGCACAATTGATTTGTAGCTGATAGGGAAAGGACTGGAAACATGGGCTTCTACATTGCCTTCATTCTTTACAAACCCATTCAGGTCTACATATCGTTGAACATTGTGAGAATCCATACCATAGGCTCCCATGCCCACAGGATCCTGAACAACCTCAAACTGTTCACAATTCTTTTGGCTCATAACATAATCACTGATCATGCGCCTTGCTTCCCGTATATACAACTGGCCAGACCAACCATCACCATTTTCAAATTCGTCTTTGCACATTCCCCATTTTGACACAACATCCCTTACTTCTTTTGGAACACGAGGGTGATAGGCCAATGACCACATCAAGCCCTGCTGGTATTTTTTATGGCGATCGGCAATGTTTAATCGCTCTTCATAACTTGCCTCTGGATAAGCATAATTTTGTCCTATAAAATCTGTTGAAAATCCCTTTTGATTGTTGGTATCGGTTTTCTTGTTGGGCATATCTGAATTGATCCAGGGCACCAAAGGGTCACCATAAGTGTACATCTTGTTTACCAAACCATCAGCTGCCTCATAATTTCTGAAAAGCAATTCATAATCCATATCATTGTAACCTTCTGGCTTCAGAAATGGAGTTCTGTTTTCAGGATGATCAGTCAATGTCATCCGGTAGCAGTATGCCTGTATTTTATGATCAGCCATACCATCAATGCCAGGTTTATCTTTATTGACGAATGGCAACAAGCCACTTTGAGGATTCCCTTTAACAACATAAGGATCTACACTTTCGACGAAATTGTGGTAATATCCATTCAACGAAACGGTTTTACGCAGTGTCAAACCCACTTTGTTGGCCTGAACACCATTCAAAGATTCCCCATATTGACTGTTTGATTCTCGGCCCACGGTATAACTTACCCCTGCAGCAGCCATCAAATCTCCTTCATATGTACAGTCAATAAACATCTTCCCACTGTACACTTCCCCAGTTTCCATTTGAATGGATTTGATTGATTCCTTCAACTTAATGACCCCATTTTTACGGTTCAATTGTTGCTGATAAACCAGGGTAATGTTTTTCTCTTTGCCTAACATTGCCTTGAACACCTTTAAAGCTGCTGAAGGTTCAAAAGTCCACATCGCATCTTCATTGCCTGAAGTCCGGGTTTGTCCGCCATCCCGGTATGCTTCTCTTTTTTGCCAAATCCAATTTTCGGACTGCTGATAAAACTGCTTGATATTTTGATAAAATTCTCTGGACAATCCCCCGATGGCTTGTTTGTTGCCAATATCTGTTTGACCCAACCCTCCGGAGGTTAATCCTCCGATGCGATCACTGGGTTCAATTAAAACTACTTTTTTCCCCATCCTGGAGCCCTGTATTGCAGCAGAAATTCCTGCAGAAGTAGCACCATAAATCACCAGATCGTAGGATTGATTTGATTGGCCGATGGCTTGTTGCAACAAAAGAATACAACACAAAGACAACAAATACTGGGCAGGATTTACGCGAGAAAAAAATGAACTTTTACTGATCATGGGAAATAAATTTATTCAAATTCATTTATGCGCTTTAAAAGCATCCAAACTCCAAGCATCCTGCCAATGTAATGAAAATTGATTGTTCCGAATATCCACAGGCAACCAAATATACCTGCTTTCAAAGGGGTGATCAGGCTTGTTGACATCAAACATGGCAATGTAAGCGTCTTCACGTCCTTGAACCTTCAAAATAAAAGTGGATTGGCCTCCAAAAGCTTTTTCAGGACCCAGGCCATTGATTGGGTTGATTCCTGAACAGGGATTGTCATGGTATTCCCATGGGCCTGTAAGAGATGTACTGGTGAAATACCTTGCAGGATTGGGATCCCAGCCGGTGGATCCGGAAGCCAGCAAATGATACGTCCCATTGCGCTTCACGATTGAGGGTGCTTCAGTCTTTTCTAGAATTCCGGAGCAAACTACGTATTGTCCTGCCGGTAACAAATACTCCTCATTCATTTTGCCAACAACAAATGCCTTGTCAGGTTTTCTCACTGCCAGGTGATATAAATCTCCATTTTCCTCCTGATACATGGCGAAATCACCGGAACCATTGGGAGAATTGGCTCCAAGGAATTTGTGGCTATAAGTGAAGGGGCCAGTCGGACTTTTTGAAAGGGCCACGCCAACGAAGCCCGTTTCTACACCGAAACCTTTTAGGTACAATTTAAAAAATGCCACAAAATTACCTGTCTTGGCATTGAAGACAACTTTAGGACGGTCAAAATTACATTCATAGGCAAGATCTTGGGCATCATCCCCTTTGACCAAATTGAGTACCATTCCCATGTCCTGCCACTTCACCAGATCCTTAGAAGCATAACAGTGAATTCCTCCATCTGCATGTTTTGCTTCGGACAAGCCTTGTAATTTATGGGTACCATACCAATAATAAATACCATTGTGGTAAAGAACCCCTCCACCATGCGCATTAATGCGCTCACCACGTGAGTCATTCCACAATTTACCGGGTTGAATGTTCAACTTGGAACCCATTTGCTGGGCCTGCAAAAAACCCACATTAAAAAAGATAATCAGCAGTATTAAATGTTTCATGCCCGCATCATTATAGTTGAATGTAAACAATTTTCTAATTAGGTGTATGTTGATGCGGATGGTATATTTGTAACTCAATAAAATCAAAAATAATTTTATGCAGAAAATTTTGATTGCCTGCCTGCTGAGCATCTCAACCATAGGGATGGCACAGGATACAACAGAAGTATTTGATTATAGCAAATTTGGTGATGCGCAAGGCGTAAAACGCTATTGCACACAAAAAGTAGCCAATCAGACCCCTCAACGCATTATTCATCTTGGCTATGAATCCACAGGAAGTTTTCAAATGCCCGGTGTGCCATTAAGCTCCATGTTGCCCGCCATGCAAGACTTTAGTGTGAACAGGGTTTCCGCCATCCGCGCCCAGGTAAACATTCCAGTTGTGTCTACCAATAAAATCATCTGGCAATTGGGTGCCAATTATTGGGGCAGTAATTTTAACCTTGAAAACCCGGGAACAAACCTTTTTGCAAAAGAGCTGAACAATAACTCAATGACCAGCGCGGGTATCAACTCCACCATCTTCAAGCCATTGAATGAAAAGAATTTTCTGATCTTACAGGCCAGTATCGACGCCAATGGTTTTTTCAAAAGCATGAGTGATATCAACGGAAAATCTCTTACGTTGAGTGCTACAGCGATTTATGGATGGAAAACATCCGAAAAGAACATGATTGGAACGGGTATTGCCCGTACATACCGTGCAGGACAGCTCATCCATGTTCCGGTGCTGTTTTGGAACAAAACCTTTAATGACAAATGGGGTATGGAATTGCTGTTGCCAGCCAAAGGGCATTTGAGGTATAATTTTTCTACTTCCAATATGCTTCAAGCAGGATTTGAGCTTGAGGGCAACCAGTTTTCAATGAGATTACCCAACAGCCAAAATGGCACGGTGTTTATTCAAAGGGGTGAATTCAAACCAAGGATCATGTGGGACAAGAAAATCAGTGGATTCATATGGTTCAACGTTCAAGCAGGTCTTCGTTACAATTATAGGTTTGATGTGATGAACCAATATGATGCAAAGAAAGACAACCAACGCTATTTTGCCAGCAAGCTTGGTAACCCGATGTTCTTCAACTTCAGCCTGAACTTCGTATCACCTTAAGAGGCAATCGCAATAACAAAAAAGCCCCACTTGAAATGGGGCTTTTTTTATGCTTTAACGAATGCATGATCTGCTATTTTGCAACCTGCCTCGTCCAGGTATCTGTTCGTCCAATCAAAGAAACGCCGATGAATCCCCTAACTTCAAGGCTATTGGCCTTGTCCAGCTTCACGCTGCAGGAATAGGTATTGCCGTTTTTCGGATCATAAATATTCCCCTCTCCCCAGGTATTCTTTTCTTTGTACTCAAAACCCCAAACATTGATCAATCCGAGGATAGGACGTGTTCTGGATGACTCATCAGGATGAAACTTATCCACCTTAGGCTTACCAGTTTCAGGATCAATGGGTTCTTTTAACCAAACCACCTTGCCTTGGTATTTGTCACCATTTTTGTAAATGCGCACCATTGCGTTGCCTTCACCGGTCTTCCAAACACCTACAATGGCATCCGGATTGTCTTGTTGGCTGCGAAAGGCAGTTGTTGTAATCAGCAACAATGCAAGAGCCATTGATGCCAAAAAACTTCCTTTAACTACTGCGTAGAACTTTTGAGAAGAAATTTTGAATGTTTTCATGATCTGTTTCTAATTATACAACAAATATAGAAAAACTTATTTCCTATTGCAGCATCCGAGCCCAACAGTTGGCAATAAACCATTTCTTGCCAATGATATAGGGTTTGGGAATAAAAAAGCCCCCTTCTTGTTTGAAAAGGGGGCTAAAAATGATCACCCATAAAAGAGTGAAACGTGGAGCTGGTGGGATTCGAACCCACGTCCAAACATATTCGCCGAATGCTTTCTACATGCTTATTTTGGAATTGATTGTCAGGAAACGGCAGGGGCCAAACGAACCAACTATTTCCGTAGCTGAATGGTCTTAGTCAACCAGCACAGCCTATGGTTGAGGCAGCCTTATTTTTTTTGATTCAGCAGGGCGACTCGGTAAAGGCAAACCCGTCTGCCGGCTATAATGGGTGCGCTAATCTCTGATTAGGCAGCCATGGCGTAAGTGTTCTCGCCATTTATTGGTTTCGAATTCAGATTTAAGTGCTAATATTCGCAATGCACTGCATGCTTACATTCAAAGATCTACGCTGTCAATACCGGTCAGCCCCGATTGAACAAACAAAATTACCCCATTTCCAGACAGAAAATGATTTTTCTTCGAATAACTATTGTTAAAACGGAGAAGTTGCAATAAATTTGCATCCCAATCATCGCCCAGATGGCGGAATTGGTAGACGCGCTAGACTCAAAATCTGGTTATCGCAAGGTAGTGCAGGTTCGATTCCTGTTCTGGGCACAAAACCCCTGATCATCAATGATTCAGGGGTTTTTCTTTTCTTGGCCACCTCTATTTTAATCTTCTTGTTCTTGATCCTTTTCTCTTTGATCAATTGCAAATTGGATTCAGCCTACCCTTTTTCGCCTGATTTTTGGTTTATCTTTAAAGCTCAAAAAAATACATATGCAAATAAAATTAATGCTGATTGTCTCTTTTTCATTGATGGCCACATCCAAGCAAGCTATTGCCCAGGAGGCAAAACACTTGTTTATTCTATCTGGCCAAAGCAATATGGCAGGGCTAAAGCCGGAAGAATCATTTCTTCCAACTGTTGAAGCTGCTTTCGGAAAAAATAAGGTAATCGTGGTCAAAGACGCGATGGGCACTCAACCCATCCGACGCTGGTATAAAGATTGGAAACCCATGCAGGGCGATATGCCAACTGCCCAACCTGAATTATACGATTCGCTGATGAAAAAAGTGAATGCAGCCATTAAATCCCAAAGCATTGCATCCGTAACATTTATCTGGATGCAGGGAGAACGTGATGCAAGAGAACAACTCGGCAATGTATATGAAAGAAGCCTACTGGGACTATATCAACAACTTTCAGCCGACCTACATAGAAAGGATATCAATTTCGTCATAGGCAGGCTCAGCGATTTTGGTTTGACAAATGAGCAATATCCAGATTGGAATCTGATAAGAGAAATACAAGTTAAAGTTGCCCAATCAAACCCCCGCTTTGCATGGGTCAACACTGATGACCTGAATGACGGCTTTGACCGAAGCGGCAAAGCCATAAAAAATGATTTGCATATGTCTGGCGAAGGGTACATCAGTTTGGGAAACAGATTTGCCAAGGAGGCCATTCGGATCATAAACAACAAATAATAAGGTAGTTATTGGCGCGTAAACAACTTTCTGCCAGAATTGAACTATGCCCGCAAATCAACTAACGATTAAAATTGGAACAATGCTCAAAGACCAGCTTAAAATCATCTTTTTTTTAGTTGCACTATTTTCCATGCACAGTGCTATTGCAACGGATTATTTCATCAATAATGCTGTAGGGAATGATGCCAATGTAGGCATGTCAGAAACACAACCGTTCAAATCAATAGAAAAAATAAATACCGTTCTATTAAAACCCGGCGACAGGATACTTTTTGCTGCAGGACAGGTTTTTCCCGGTGAGCTACGTTTGATTGGCGTACAAGGCCTTCCTGGTAAGCTTGTTATTATTAGCAGCTATTTTGAGGGTAGCGAAAAGCCAACAGCTGAAGCCAAGGTGAACTTTATGATAAATGCCAAGGGCATGCCCAATGGTTTGCTGATTCAGGATTGCAGTTATATTTTGGTAAAGCATGCAATCATTGAAGCAGATGGATATGAAACTGAAAAACCTTCGGAAGATAAGATGCGGGTTGGGGTAAAAATTACGGCATCACCAGGAAAAATTTGCAAGAATATTCAGCTTGACAGTCTTGAAATCAAGAACATTTATTTTGAGAACAAAGGATTTGTGAGAAACGCAGAAGAAGTGAAAACCGCTAACGGAACACAAAGGTATGGCTGGGGTATACGCCTATTAGCGGATCACCCAACAGCTCAAATCACGCAGGTTGAGATCAGCAATTGCCGCATCAGGGATGTGGACCATACTGGCATAAAAATCACAGGGGCCAACAAAAACATTCACTGGATAAACATACATGAAAATGATATTGCCAATACCGGAGGCCCCGGCATCCAAATGAGTGAAGTGAAAAATATTCATGTGCACCATAATTCGGTAGATCATTCGGGAAGCAACAACGATAGTCGCAAATGGGGAAGAGGAAGCGGACTCTGGACATGGAGCGCTTCGCAGGTGCTGATTGAACACAACAGCTTCACATATGCGAATGGTCCGGGTGATTCGGCCGGAGCACATGTTGATTTCAACTGCGATCATGTTGTGCTTCAGTATAATTTCAGCGCATGGAATGCTGGTGGATTCTGTGAAATATTGGGCAACAATTACAATTGTGCATACAGGTACAACATAAGCGTAAATGACGGCTTTCGCATCAAAGGTGAAAATGGTGCATTTCAGGAAGGCAAAATATTTTGGTTGAGTGGCTATCAGGGTGAACAAAAACCAAGGAAAGGACCTGTAAATAGTTACTTCTATAACAATACCATTTATCTGGATACAACCATTACAGCAAGAATTGCCATTGATGGAACATCAACAGGTATTATGATTGCAAATAATATTTTTTGCATCATGGGCACTTCCAAAATGGTACTCGGCGATCAGAATAAAACTGATAAAGTTGGCACAAGTTTGGATGGTCCAGTGTTTTTCAAAAATAACCTTTGGTATTCAACTAATGCATGGCCAGCAGATGCAGTGATTAAAGACTCCAACCCGAAAATAGGGAACCCCTTTTTCAAAAATCCTGGCGGACTCCGCATTCAAGATTATATACCAGGGAATATTGATTTCATAAAAGAAAAGGGTATAAAAATTGAACCACTTCCCGGTGATTTTCTTGGCTTGCTGCAGGGTATGAATCCTGGGAAAGATATCCTTGGAAAACCCATTGGAGACAAACCGCATATTGGTGCCATTGCGCCTGATTAAAACAAGATGCACGGTTTCTTACTTGGCCACTTCAATTTTCACCTTCTTGTTTTTGATTCTTTCTTCCTTGATCAATTGGAGTGTAGGCCCTGCCTTTGATTTACGGATGGCTACAAACGAAAAGAAATCCTTCACTTCAATCAACCCGATTTCTTCTTTTTTGAGCCTCCCCTTGTTGGTAAAAAATCCCACAATATCAATCTTGTTGACCTTGTCTTTTTTTCCGGCACTGATGTAAAAGGTTGTCCAATCTGGCTTGGCTGGCAAGGTTAAATCGGCGGGAAGTTCAATGGTTGAAGGCTCAGGGAGAATATAGGGCGGAACGGTTTCTTGCGGCGCAAGCAATAAAATCGCTGTTCCACTGGCCTCCATCCTGGCTGTACGACCATTGCGGTGTATGAAAGACTCCTCTGATGTGGGAAGCTGGTAATGAACGATATAACGGATGTTGGGAATGTCCAACCCCCTTGCAGCAAGGTCAGTGGTCACCAGCAGATTGGAGGTACCATTGCGGAACTTGCAGAGGGCAACATCGCGCTCTTGCTGTTCCATGGCTCCGTGGTAGAATACATTTACGATGCCTTTGTCTTTCAGAAAATTGCTTACCTGTTCTACAATTTCCCTTTGGTTGCAAAACACAATGGTGGAACGGTTGCCCAAGGCGCAAATCAGGTTAAACAATGCAGTTGATTTGTTAGCATCATCGCTTCTCAGCATTTGTACTGCCAATGCCGGAGACTTCTCTCCTGTTAAAAAATTGATTTCAACAGGATTTTTCAACCCTACAAAAGCAGGTATCTCAACTGCCTCAGTGGCAGAGGTGAGCATTCTTTTTGTCAGGTTGTGCAATGATGTAATGATAAATGACATCTCCGCTTCAAATCCCTGTTCCAGCGATTTATCAAACTCATCCAAGACCAGGGTTTCAATGTGAGAGGTGGTGATGTTACCTCGCCTGATATGATCAGCCAGCCTTCCAGGAGTACCCACAATAAGTGCTGGGGCTTGTTTAAGGTTATTCTCTTCCGTTTCACGCAGGTGCCCACCATAACAGCAGGTGATCTTGAATCCTGTTCCCATCTTTTTGAACACCTGTTCAATTTGCAAAGCCAATTCCCTGGAAGAAACAATGATCATTGCCTGGCTCACTTTCTTTGCTTTGTCCAACAACTGGGCAACGGGCAACAAGAATGCAAGTGTTTTACCGGATCCCGTATCCGCCAGCAACACCACTGATTCATTGGCTTTGTTGGCTTCCAGGGATGACAGCTGCATCTCATTCAGTGCTTTGATCTGTAGGTTGGAAAGGGCGTCTTCAATAGAAAAGGAGGCTATGTGCATGAAGCAAAAGTAAGCCAAATCGATGTGCAGACTGGCACAAAAAAAGGAACTGGGGTTTGCCCAGTTCCGAGATACAGCAGTTTTAAACCCTTTTACGAAATCCTATTGTCTGCTTTAATCAAACCGGCATGGGACGATGTCCTTTAACCGACTGATGCAAACATACGTTTCGGCTTGATGCCCATCCAATGGCAGCAGTCATTGATGATGATGACCTTAATCAGTTTAAGCATCAATACACATCATAAATTAATCCTCACAAGGAAATTAGTTTGCATACAATCATCACCTTAAAACAATAGCCATGGCCATCATTAAAGTCATAGAGATTTTGAGCAACTCCGAAAAAAGTTGGGAGGATGCTGCACAAAAAGCTATCCTGGAAGCTTCAAAAACCATTAAGAACCTTAGATCAATCTATATCAAAGATCATAGTGCAACCATTGATAAAAACAACAAAATCGAAGAATACAGGATCACAGCAAACCTGAGTTTTGAAATAGAAGGCCCTCAAAAATCTGTTTCCAAAAAATAAACATGGACATTAAAAACAATATCCTGGAAACAATTGGGAATACCCCATTGATAAGAATCAACAAAATTACCCAGGCCCTTCCTTGCCAGGTCTTGGCCAAGGTTGACTATTTCAATCCAGGAAATTCTATCAAAGACCGGATGGCTCTCAAAATGATTGAAGTGGCAGAGCGGGAAGGAAAATTAAAACCCGGTGGCACCATCATTGAATGTACATCGGGAAATACAGGAATGGGTCTTGCATTGGCGGCTATTGTAAAGGGATATAAATGCATTTTTACCACTACAGACAAACAGTCCAAGGAAAAAGTGGACATCCTGCGTGCAGTGGGAGCGGAAGTGATCGTTTGCCCCACCAATGTTGCACCAGAAGATCCCAGGAGTTACTACGCGATTGCACAAAGATTGGCCAAAGAGATTCCCAATGCATTTCATGCCAACCAATATGACAACCTCGCCAATCGATTGGCACATTATGAATCAACAGGGCCTGAGCTCTGGGAACAAACAGATGGGAAAATCACCCATCTTGTTTCTACAGCAGGTACTGGTGGAACCATCACAGGAACTGCCATGTTCCTGAAACAAAAAAATCCCAACATCAAAATATGGGCCATCGATGCCTGTGGGTCTTTACTGACCCATTACTATAAAACCGGATCGATTGACATGACCAAAGTTCACCCTTATGTGTCTGAAGGTTTTGGAGAAGACTTTGTGCCTGAAAACTTTGACATGTCCTTGATTGACCATTTTGAACAGGTAACAGACAAGGATGGCGCCATCATGGCAAGAAGGATTTCAAGGGAAGAAGGAATTTTTTGTGGATACAGCGCTGGCAGCTGTTTGCAAGGATTGATGCAACTTAAAGATGAATTGAAAAAAGATGATATGGTGGTTTGTATTTTTCATGACCACGGCAGCAGGTACCTTGGTAAAATTTACAACGACCAATGGATGATTGATCAGGGATTTATGCAAGAAGCAATCAATATTGCCCCTGAACTCAAAAAAGTATCGTAGATCTACGATACTTTACTCACGTAGATTAACAGGATTGGGAGTAATTACTGAACACCAATAAAAGGGTTGTTTTGCTCTTGTGTAAAGACATGAGGCAAGGTATCTTTGTATTGTTGATCGAAAGAGCAACATATCCAGAAAAACCAAACCAAATCCAATTTCCAAAGAAAAAACCTCCAATTCCTAAAACCAAACAAATCCAATTTTCCTACACAAAAACCAAACTATCCAACTGAACGAAAGCCGCATCCAACATCCGAAAAACCAAAAACCACCCATTTAACCATCAAAAAGGCTTAAGACATAAAAACCCGGTGTTCTCACCGGGTTTTTATATTGTATCAAAGCATTCCTTTTGTTGTGGGAAGCGCATCGTGCATCGGATCTTTTTTCACAGCCATCCGAATGGCTTTAGCAAAAGCCTTGAAGATCGCCTCAATCTTGTGGTGTTCATTATCGCCCTGGCAAAAAACATTGAGGTTGCATTTGGCGGCATCTGAAAATGACTTGAAGAAATGATAGAACATTTCTGTTGGCATATCCCCTACTTTTTCCCGGCTGAAACTTGCATCCCAAACAATCCAGCTCCTTCCCCCAAAATCAATCAACACCTTTGCCTCTGCATCATCCATGGGCAAAGCAAAGCCATACCTTTCCATTCCCCGCTTGTCGCTCAACCCTTTGTAGATGGCTTCTCCGAGGGCAATGCCTGTATCTTCTATGGTATGATGCTCATCAATATGCAGATCACCTTTTACCGCTATGTCAAGATCCATCTTACCATGCCTTGCAATCTGATCAAGCATGTGATCAAAAAAACCCAGGCCAGTGGCAATCGTTGATTTGCCTGTACCATCTATGTTGAGCTTGATGTCGATGCGCGTTTCGTTTGTTTCACGTACATGATGAACCGTTCTCAGGCCATGTTTTAAAAACTTGTATACTTCCATCCAATCACCTGTGACCAATGCAACTGTATTTTTCAAACCCTCCTCCAGACTGTCAAGATCAACAATACCTGCACCATCCTCACTGGTCATGAGAATGCATTTGGATCCCAGGTTGAACGCCAACTGAATATCTGTCAACCGATCACCAATCACAAATGAACCCGGAAGATCATAAGCAGGATTGTTAATGTATTTCCCCAACATTCCAAGACCCGGCTTTCTTGAAGGTGAGTTTTCATGTGGCATGCTGGGGTCAATAAACTCCTCATCAAAATGAATGCCTTCGCCTGCAAAGGTTTTTACAATATGATCATGCACAGGCTGAAAATCTGTTTTAGGAAAGGATGCAGTTCCCAAGCCATCCTGGTTGGACACCATCGCCATTTCAAAATCAAACTCCTTTACAATTCTGGAGAGGGATTGAAAAACCGCTGGAAAAAAAACAAGTTTCTCAAAATGATCAATCTGATATGTTGGTGGCGCTTCCTTGATCAAGGTGCCATCCCTGTCGATGAACAATACTTTTTTCATTTATTTGAGTTGTGATAAATTATTGGAATGAATTGATGGCTTCCACCAATTTCAGGTTTTCGGCGTCGGTTCCCACCGTGATGCGTAAACAATTATCGCAAAGCAAAACATTGCTGCGGTCACGCACCACAATCCCCTTGCCCACAAGGTAATCATACATGCCCCTGGCTTGGGTAAATTCAACAAGTAAAAAATTGGCATCCGAGGGAAATATTTTGACCACCTGAGGGCTCATGACGAAATCTTGTTCAAGTTGTTTTCTTGCTTCCACCAACTGCAAAATCATGTCGTTGACCTGGCCAATTTCATCCAGTGCCTTCAAGGCCAGTTCCTGAACAGGTTCGCTGATGTTATAAGGAGGCTTTACCTTGTTGAGGTAGCCAACAATTTCAGCTGAGGCAAATGCCATGCCCACCCTCAATCCAGCCAGGCCCCATGCCTTGCTGAGTGTTTGCAATACCACCAGATTGGGATAATCAGCCAGATCAGTTACCAATGATTTTTGACGGGAGAAATTGATGTACGCTTCATCCACCACAACCAAGCCATCAAAATTATTCAAAACCATTTCAATGTCTTGACGGTCAATGCTGTTCCCTGAAGGATTGTTAGGAGAACAGATCCAAATGATTTTTGTATTGGGTTTAATGGCAGATTCAAGTGCTTCAAGATCAAGTTGGAATTCAGAGGTCAGCGGCACCCGGTTGCAGGAGATGTTGTTGATGTTGGCAGAAACTTCATACATGCCATAGGTTGGAGGAAACAGAATTACTTCATCAACACCTGGTTCGCAAAAACAACGAAACAACAAATCAATGGGCTCATCACTTCCATTACCCAAAAATATCTGATCCACAGGGACCTGCTTGATAACAGATAATTTCTCTTTTATTTTCCACTGCATCGGATCAGGATAACGGTTGTACCATTTGAGCAATGGAGAACCCAATGAGTTTTCATTGGCATCCAAAAATATGTTGGCCTCACCCTTGAACTCATCCCTTGCAGATGAATATGGTTTAAGGTTCCTGATGTTGTTTCTTACAAGATTATGAGGATTGAACATTACAACTGGTTTAAACGGATTTTAACTGCATTGGCATGTGCATCCAGCCCTTCAGCTTCAGCCATGGAGATGATGGTTTTCCCAATGTTTTGTATACCCTGTTTGCTGATTTGCTGGAAGGTGATCTTCTTCACAAAACTATCAACACTCACCCCGCTATAAGCCCTTGCATACCCATTGGTAGGCAGTGTATGGTTGGTTCCACTGGCATAATCCCCGGCACTCTCCGGAGTATAGTTTCCTAAAAATACAGAACCTGCATTGATGACCAGTGCTCCATAACGGGGAGCTTCTTCTGATGCAATGATCAGGTGTTCAGCAGCATATTCATTGACCAGTTCCATGGCATCATCCATGTCTTTCATCAGAACAGCCTTGCTGTTTTCAAGTGCCCTAGCAGCAATCTCCTTTCTTTCCAACAGACCAAGTTGTGCATGCAAAGACTTGATTGTTTTTTCAATGATGGATTCATCATTGGCAACCAACAATACCTGAGAATCCGGTCCATGTTCTGCCTGAGACAACAGATCAGCCGCAACAAAATCAGGATTTGCTGTATCATCAGCTAAAACACAAACCTCACTGGGGCCTGCAGGCATATCAATGGCAATACCATCCATTTGCACAAATTGTTTTGCAGCCGTCACATATTGATTGCCTGGCCCAAATATCTTATCCACTTTTTTGATAGAACCAGTGCCGTATGCCATTGCTGCAATGGCCTGCGCTCCGCCACAGCGGTATATTTCAGTAACACCCACTTTTTGTGCTGCATAGAGAATTGCCGGATGGATGGATCCATCCTTTGATGGTGGCGTGCACAACACAACTTCACTGCATCCCGCAATCTGAGCAGGAATGCCAAGCATCAATACTGTAGAGAACAAGGGGGCAGAACCACCAGGAATATAGATCCCTACCCTTTTCATGGGGGTGGGTCTCCGCCAACATTCCACCCCTTCCATTGTTTCTATTTTTTTTATTTCCTCCACCTGAACACTGTGAAACCGCTTGATGTTCTCAATGGCAACAATGATGGCGGATTTCAAAGATTCCGAAACATTTTTTTCAGCAGCGGCTATTTCTTTTGGACCAACTGATAACTTTTTCAGGTCAACACCATCAAACTTCTTGGAATACCGTTTGAGCGACCTGTCTCCATTTTTTTTGACATCAGCAATGATCTTCCCCACCTGCTTCCGAAGCATGCCATTTTCAATGGCAGGCCTTTCTGTAATGCCTGCCCAGTCTTCTTTTGATGGATAACGTATAATTTGCATGGTAAAATTTAAAGAATCATTTTTTCAATAGGCACCACCAAAATTCCCTCTGCACCGGCGGCTTTCAACTTCTCAATAATCTCCCAGAACTTGTCTTCACTCAATACACTGTGCACACTGCTCCATCCTTCTTTGGCAAGCGGAAGTATGGTTGGGCTTCTCATCCCAGGCAGAAGAGAGATGATGTTGTCCAACTGGTCATTGGGCGCATTCATCAATACATACTTGCTTTTTTTTGCTTTTTTCACTGCCCTGATCCTGAACAAAAGCTTGTCGAGTATGGCTATTTTTTCTTCATCCAGGTTTTTCCTGGCCACAAGTACCGCTTGAGATTCAAGAATAATCTCCGCCTCCTTCAAACCATTCATGAACAAGGTTCCTCCACTGCTGACCAAATCAACAATCACATCAGAAAGTCCAATGCCGGGAGCAATTTCAACCGAGCCGCTGATTTCATGAATACTTGCTGTCACCTTTTTTTCTGCAAGGAATGATTTCACAAGGTGTGGGTAGCTCGTAGCAATTCTCTTGCCTTCAAGCGAAGCAACACCTTCATATACCAGCGCTTTGGGAACAGCAAGAGAAAGACGGCACTTGCCAAAACCAAGTGCTTCAACCGTATCAACCTTCCTGTCTTTTTCAGCCAAGACGTTTTGCCCTACGATGCCAATATCTGCTACACCGTCTTCTACATATTCGGGAATATCATCATCCCGCAGGAAAAACACTTCAATTGGAAAATTTTCAGAAACAGTTCTTAACCTGTCCTTTACATTCCTGAGTTCAATTCCGCATTCTTTCAAAAGCTGAACTGAGTCTTCATACAACCTGCCAGACTTCTGAATGGCAATCCTTAATACTGTTTCATTACCCATGCTATCCTGTTTAAAAATAAAAAAAGGCTTACCAATGGCAAGCCCGAATTATGTATACACCAATACCAGGCTTACCCTAAGGCAAGTTATGATGATGGTGGATATGACCGTTTGCTAACATGTTGCAAAAATAGCTCCCAAAAACATTATCGCCAAAAATCAATGTGTTTTTATAAAATGGCATTAATTTCGGAGAAATAACCACTGTTTATGAGGAAAATTCATCTTGCTGCTTCATTGGCCGTATTTTTCTGCCTGTTTATTGCTGAAAATGCTCTTTTTGCACAAGCCGACAGGTGGCAGCAAAAAGTCAATTACAAGATGGATGTGAAAGTTGATGCTGAAAACAACAGGTTTTCAGGCATGCAACGCCTCGACTATTGGAACAACTCTCCAGATACATTAAAAGTGCTTTATTATCACCTTCAATGGAATGCTTTTCAACCCGGCAGCATGATGGACATGCGCAGCCAAGAATTGGGAAAGAAACTGATCAGGGGCCGTGCAGACTGGGACCAACGCGTTAGAGACAGGATTTCAAACCTCAAGCCCAATGAAATTGGATTCCAGGAGGTCAAAAACCTAAGGGTCAATGGTCAATTGCAAAAAACAACGGCCTATGAAACCATTCTCAAAGTGGAACTAGCCAAACCCATTCTCCCTAAATCCAAGGCCCTGATTGAGCTTGATTTTGAGGCCCAGGTGCCTGTTCAAATCAGAAGAAGCGGAAGAGACAATGCTGAAGGTGTTCGCTTCAGCATGGCCCAATGGTATCCTAAATTGGCAGAATACGACCTGCAGGGATGGCATCCTACACCTTATGTTGCTAGGGAATTCTATGGCATTTGGGGCGATTTTGAAGTCAACATCACCATCGATAAAAACTATGTAATTGGCGGAACAGGTTATTTGCAAAACCCCCATGAAATCGGCCATGGGTATGAAAAATATTCGCCCCTGCCATTCAAACCGACACAGGGCAATACCCTGACCTGGAAATTCAAGGCCCCCAATGTGCATGATTTTGTTTGGGCAGCAGATCCCGGATATGTACACAATTCAAAACAGGTAAGAAAAGGACTTGTTCTTCATTCTTTCTATACAATAGACACTGCAGCATTGACGACCCAGTTCAATGCTATGCCAGCCAGAATGAGGCAAGGAACCAGCCTCAATACGTATATCAACAATTACAAGACTCAGTGGGACAGTGTCCTCGAGCTTGCCTCCAAAGCATTGCCTTTCATTGACAAGCATTACGGTGAGTATCCCTACAAACAATATTCATTCATCCAAGGCGGAGACGGTGGCATGGAGTATCCCATGGCCACCTTGCTCAAAGGGGCCGGAGAAGGTGTAGTCATCCATGAATGGATGCACAGCTGGTACCAGATGATCCTGGGCACCAATGAATCCCTCTACCCCTGGATGGACGAAGGGTTCACCAGTTTTGCTGAATCGAATGTCCAAAATTACCTCCATGAAAGCAAGGATTCATTCCCTCATCTTGGTGCATACAATGCCTACATCGCCCTTTCAAAAAGTGATTTCAATGAGCCTTTGACAACCCATTCAGACCATTACAGCTCGAACAGCGCATATAGCACCAATGCCTATTCAAAAGGAGAAGTTTTCATGGAGCAACTGGGCTATATAGTGGGCGCTCCAGTCAGGGACAGTATCCTGTTGAAATATTTTCAAACCTGGAAGTTCAAGCATCCCAATGTAAATGACCTGATTAGGCTGGCTGAAAACGAAAGCGGCATCCAGCTGGATTGGTACAAAGACTTTTTTGTAAACACCACCAAGACGATTGATTATGGGATTGACAGCCTCTGGGATGAGGGTGGAAAAATGAAAATACGGTTGAGGAATGCCGGAACCATGCCCATGCCCATTGATATTTCATTGGAGTTCAAGGATGGATCAAGAGAAACGGCTTACATCCCACAGTACCTCATGTTTGGCAGCAAGCAAAATGAAGAGCCTTCCATCAAACGTACCGTTGGAGAACCCTGGAAATGGACACACCCAACCCATGTGATTTCCATAGACAGGAAACTGCTTGATTTAAAAAAGATTGAAATTGACCCTACCAAAAGGATGGCAGACAACGAAAGAAGAAACAACAAATTGGAGCTTACTTGGTAGGCTTATTTTTCGCCGATTCTTTTTTGTAAATTCTGGAACAGGTCAATGAGCTGGGCATACATCAGTGTCATTTCGGCTTCTGTTTTTTTAATGGTATCATCCTCAATTTCCCTGATCAACCCATCAAAACCATTTATGCCGATGGATTTGATCATCACTTTTTCCCTGTGCAAGGTTCTCTTTGCACCTTCCCAGTCCTTGGCAGAAACACTGATCTGCCACTCGCCCAATGCATGACCCACTTCATCCAAAAAGTATTCCATCATTTTTGCAACCTGGGTGGGCTCATTTCCTGCCATTTCAGAAATATTGGAAATGATTTTTTTGTGGATGGATTGATAATATTTTTCTTTCACCGAGCCTGTCTTGAAGAAAAGACAAAGACGGTGCTGAAGATTTTTTTGGTCAATGGGTTTGGTGATGCAATCTGCAAAACCAAGGTTCAACATATGGTTGACCTCTGACTTAAAGGCAGCCGCAGTCAGGGCTATTACAGGAATAGTTTCACCGTAGCTTTTTCTGATCAAGGCCAGCGCTGTCGGACCATCCATGATGGGCATCTGAACATCCATCAGTACCAAATCATATTTGTTCTTGCTAATCATCTGAACAGCCTCAAGTCCATTCTCAGCTTCCTCAGGAATACCTTTCATGTTTTTGACCATCATGGCAAAAAGCATCCTGTTGAGTTTGTTGTCTTCAACAATCAGGATTTTCTTGCCCTCCATCAATCCACAATCATCAAACTGAACAACATCCTTCATCAATTCATCAGCAGCAACCATCTCGAATGGTATTTCAACCATCACCTTGGTTCCCACGTCTTTTGTGCTCTCAATCCAAACCTTTCCTCCCATCAGGTTTACAAGGGTTCTCGTAATGGCCAACCCAAGACCCGATCCGGTATGGCGGTGGTTGTTCTCATTGACTTCCTGGTAAAAATCATCAAAAATATGTTTGAGGCCTTCTTCTGAGATACCAATACCCGAATCCTCACAGGTAAACAACACACGTTGTGTCTGGTTTTTCTCTTCAATCATCTTGCTGGAAAGCTTGATGGAACCGGCATCCGTAAACTTGATGGCATTCCCAACAATATTGATCAATACCTGCCTGATGCGCACTTCATCAGCAAAAAGATTAGGATCTATTTTTCGGTCGAATTCAGTTTCAAAGCTCAGGCCCTTTTCCTTTGCCTTGGGACGGAGAATATTTTCAACACTTTTGTTGATGTCTTTCAAGGAAACGATTTCTTTTTCAATGTTCATCTTCCCCGCTTCAATCTTAGACATGTCCAGGATATCGTTGATGATTCCCAACAAACCATGGGCTGCATCACTGATATTTTTTACGAAATAATGCTGTTGCTCGTTGAGCTGAGACATGGACAATTGTTCTGCCAATCCCATGATGGCATTCATGGGTGTCCGAATTTCATGGCTCATATTGGACAGAAAAGCAGACTTTGCTTTTTCTGAAGCAATGGCCCTGTTCTTGGCATCTACAAGGCTTTTTTGCAACTGCCTGTTTTGTGTAACATCCGTATAACTCCAAAGCTGCCCTTTGAAAGTATTCTCAATGATGATAGGCACATAATCCCTTTCAAGGATCCTGCCATCTTTTAACACCACTTCCTGCCCAATCAGTGGCTCTTGCTTACCCATCATGCTGAAAATATCATTTTTCACCTTTTCAGCATCTTGGAAGAGTGCAAGTGACTGTTGAAGAGAGTCCAGACAATTGACCCCAATCATCTCATGGGGCTGAACAGGAATTTGAAAAAGATTACAAAACTGTCTGTTCACCAATACAACACAATGATTCTCGTCTTCTACAAGAATTCCCTTGCCCAGGTTGCTCATCAAATACTGCAAACGGTTAGCATTGATGGCTTTGGAATTATCCCTGCAGACACAAACCAAACCTCCATCAGGAAGGCTGGTTAGAGAAACATATTGCATCACAGGCTTTTTATCTTTGCTGATGCCTATGGTTTCACCCGACCAATTGCCATTTTTACCCAAAACCGGGAATACCTCTTTTTCTAATCTTTCTGCTGCCTCCTTGGTATATATACTCTGCCATGATTTTCCGTACAATTCTTCCGCAGCATCATAACCGAACAAATCTGCATGGGCCTTGTTCATGTACATGTAATTGCCACTTTTATCAAGAAGGGCAATTCCGTCGAATGCATTTTCAATGGCGGTTAGCTTTGCAGGTGTTAACATGGTGTTTTTGTTTGTAGTTTAAACAACGACAATTTCGTGCTTTTTACTTTTCAAAAAGGAGAAAAAAACACAAAAAAATGAGAAAAACCACTTTTATTATTGTTGAATACTTAGCTCGAACAACAGGTCGAATGTAGAACAATATATACGAACCCATTAATTACTAATAAACAAGCTACTATTATTAGTTGTTTTTAGTAGTTTGTTATATGATAAATAACCTCTTTTTTAAAAATATTAATAATCACCATTAACTTACATTCCAGGTTAAGATTATGACAAGAATAGGTATCATAGAAGACAATATTTTTTTGCTGAAAAGCTTTAGGGATTACCTGAACAGCGCAGAGGGAATGACCGTTGTCTTTTCTTGTGCCTCTATGGAAGAAGCCAAAGAGCAAATAGAATTAAAACAATCCCTCTCACCTGATATCATTTTATTGGATATTTTCTTACCCGGTGAATCAGGCCTTGAAGGCATACCCTACCTTAAGAGCAAATTCCCAACCGCCAAAATCATCATGCTCACCGCATACAATGAAGATGGCCTGATCATCAATTGTCTCAAACAAGGTGCCTCCGGCTATGCACTAAAAACCGCTCAATTGAGCCATTTGATTGATGTAATCAACCAAACCAGCAGAACAGGGGCTTTTATTGATGAACTCTCCATCGGAAAAGTGATCAGCAACCTTCAGTCCAAAAAAGAGTCCAGCTTCAAAGACATACTGACTTTCAGGGAAAAAGAGATTGTTGCCCTGGTTGAAAAAGGATACAGCTACAAACAAATGTCTGATACGCTTTTTGTTACCACGTATACAATCAATTATCACCTGAAAAACATCTACAAAAAGCTCAACATCCACTCTAAGTCAGAGCTCTTATCTAAAATCATGGATGAAAGCAAAGGCTGAGCATTTGTCAACATCATTTTCGCTGTATCTTTGAGGCCATTCAAGTCTTTGCCACATGTCCAATTCAGCGCTGCCAATCAATTTCAACAATACTGAAAAAGCTTTTGCCTACAAAACTGATCGTGACCTGAAAAGGGCCCGGTTTCTATTTTCAGTGATGCAATTTGCCCCTTTGGTAAAATTGGGAACACAAATCACTCCCTGGGCCATCAAATCAGGCCTACCCGTCAAAGGGATTATCAAAAATACCTTGTTCAAACAATTTGTAGGGGGTGAAACCCTGGAAGAAACAGTTGGCGTTGCTGACATGCTTGAAAAATTCAACGTGCAGGTTATTCTGGATTATGGAGTTGAAGGAGGAGAAGGCGATGAAGATAAATATGAAGCAGAAGCCAATTATTTTATCAAAGTCATTCAGTTTGCTGCAACCAGAAAAAACATTCCCTTCATCAGCATCAAGATAACAGGTCTGGTATCCAGTTTACTCCTAGAAAAATTGGATACTACCCTATCAGCCAACAGCATTGAACCTTTGGTCACCCGGTTTACAAGCAAACTTGAACAACTGAGCCAGGAAGAGAAAGGCCAATGGGAACAACTCATCGCCAGAACAGTGCGATTGTGCCAGGCAGCATCTGATGCAGGCATTGGTATTATGATTGATGCAGAAGAATCCTGGATTCAAGATGCTATTGATGTGGTGGCTACCCAAATGATGGCGCAGTTTAACCTGGGAAAAGTTGTTGTTTACAATACCATTCAACTGTATCGCTCAGATAGGTTATCATACCTGTCTGAAGCCCTTCAAGAAGCTGAACAGGCAGGATATCTCGCAGGGCTAAAGCTGGTAAGGGGAGCGTACATGGAAAAGGAAAGGGCAAGAGCAATGGAATTGGGCTATCCCTCACCCATCCAACCCAGCAAGGAGTCTACAGACAGGGATTATGATGCAGCGGTTACGATTTGCATAAAAAAAATAGAACTGGTTTCTATCATCATTGCCAGCCATAATGAAAAAAGCAATCTATTGGCGGCAAACGAATCAAGATCCAAACATTTATCTGCAAAGCATCCTCACCTGCATTTCTCACAGCTCTATGGCATGAGTGATAACCTCACTTTCAATTTAGCAGACGCAGGATACAACGTTTCAAAATACCTCCCCTTTGGCCCTGTTCATGAAGTAATTCCCTACCTGATGCGAAGGGCAGAAGAAAACAGTTCGGTTTCTGGTCAGACAGGAAGGGAACTCGAACTCATCAAACGAGAGTTTTCAAGAAGAAAAATCTGATATGATTCAAAAAATGAGATTACGTATTAATACGTAATGAAAATGATGGTAATTACGCCTTACTTAGAAAAAACATTCAACCTGTTTTAGGGAATAATTGAATATTGAGTAAATTCATACCAATTAATATTTTATATGTACGGCATTATCAATCAATCGATTCAAGACCTCGTAGTCAAAGAATTTGGCGAAGAAACCTGGTTAAAAATCATTGCAAAAAGCAAGGTTGATGTACATGAGTTTCAGAATCATCAGGTTTATGATGATGCGTATACTTACCGATTGGCAGGAGCAATTTCCGAAGTCCTGAATACCGACCTCAACACCGTTTTAAAGATGTTTGGAGAATTCTGGATTCTGGAAATTTCCCTAAAAAAATATCCCTCCATGATGGCCTCAGGTGGTTTGAGCTTCAAAGAGTTCATGTTAAACCTGCCTAATTTTCACAATCGGGTCTATTTGACATACCCGGAACTAGTTGCCCCAGAGTTCAAAGTCCGAATGGATGGAGATAGCATGTTGGTTGAATACCATTCAAATCGTCCGGGACTGACAGCCATGATGGAAGGAATGCTCCATGGCATTGTTAAAATGTTCAAGGAACAAGGCGTCCTGGTACAGCTAGAATCTGAAAAAATAAATAGCGACCTTGACCATGACCTATTCAGGATCATATGGGAGAAGTAAGACATTCCGACACAAAACCTACAGTACAGTTACCTGAGATAGACAAGCTTTTTCCATTCTATTTCATTGTGGATAAAAGCATGTCCATCATCAAAAAAGGACCTTCGCTGGAAAAAATCCTCTCTTTCAGCGATGAATCAACCAATGCATTCCACAGCATTTTTTTCATCATCAAGCCAAAATCATCCCCCCCTTTTGATTTTGAATACCTAAAATCAATTTTATCCGGATTTGTTCTGATAGGAATTCATGGGCTGAACAACACCATACTGAAAGGTCAGCTTGAACACAGGGTCAAAGAAAATCAAATAGTTTTCTTCGGCTCCCTTTGGGCAGAAGAACATGAAAAATTAATTGAATTGGGGCTAACCTATTCAGATTTCCCTGCCTATGATGCTATTTTCGACATCCAACAGATGAAATCTGTATTGAAAAACGAACAAGAAGACCTTGAAAAATTAAAGCAAGAACTCACCATCATCAACCATTCTTCTGACCTTTTTCTAAACCTGCACAGCAGTGGGCTCATTCGAAAATCATCCCCAAGCTCGAGGGCGATAATAGGATATGAACCCTCAGAAATGATTGGGCTTCAGTTTCAGGACCTTTTCTTAGATTCAGAAGGGATTGATATCAAAAAAGAAATTGCGGAGATCATCAGTACAGGTAAATCAAAGAATTTCACAACTTATATTCTATCAAAGCAACAGCAAAAAATAGGCATCAGTATTTCTTTGTCTCCAGTCATCAACAACACCAAAAACACTACACAAATAATTGGTGTAATCAGGAATATCAATGAAAGATTAAAAAATCTTGAAGAGATCAGAAATCTTGCCTCTTTCCCCAATGAGAATCCCAACCCAATCTTTCGGATAGATTTCAATGGCAAGATTTTGTTCAACAACAGCTATGCCAGCTCTATCACAACCGTAATTTTTGAGGGTGCCATCTTTGATATAAATGACATTTGGAATCATATTCTTCAAACCAAGCAAAGGGAAAACCAAATAACTGTTGATCTGATTGCCAACAATAGAAATTATTCATTTAAAATTGTCAAAAGAAAGGAAATCGACGAATACAACGTGTATGGGTCAGACGTCACCGACAGGGTAGAAACAGAGCAAAGGGCACAAGATAACTTTACCAAGTTGAATAATTTTCTTGAGTCAACAAACGATGTTTATTACCTTATTTACCAAAAAAATAAAACAAAGAACTTTTTCACCTCAAGGTGGCCGTTGTTAATGGGATTCAATCCTAAGGCAGGAGATCTTTGGGAAGAAAAAAGGGATTGTATCCTTGATGAATACAAGAAAGTATATGATGATGCCATGCGTGAGTTCCACCTCAACGGCAGCATGACGGTTCGATACAAGGTTAAAAACAAAGTATCTG
The DNA here is from genome assembly GCA_021738605.1 of Chitinophagaceae bacterium. Lineage (GTDB taxonomy): Bacteria > Bacteroidota > Bacteroidia > Chitinophagales > Chitinophagaceae > Pollutibacter. The sequence goes on from JAIPBY010000001.1 coordinate 34,108, forward strand.
GACAGATCAGGTGGATATTGGAAGAAGGCAAGATAAAATTTGACTCAACCTTGAATGATGAGGTAATTTCGGGAAGATTGACCGATATCACAGCAAGCGAAACCTATAGAAACCAGGTTCGGGAATCTGAAGAGCGTTTTCAACTCATTACAGAATCAATGCCTGTGATGATTTGGGTTTCCGGTCAGGACAATAAAGTATCCTATACCAATCAGGCATCGCGGGATTTTTTTGGATTCGACCTCAAGGATGTACCAGACCAATCAGTGTTTGCAGAGGTTGTACACCCAGACCACAGAAAAACTGCCATTGATGACTGGATGTTGCATCTGCTTGCGAAGCAAAAATGCGAGATGCAATACCTTGTAAAGAACAACCATGGAGAATACAGATGGGTATTCGAAATGGCTGTACCCCGTTTTACCCACGAACAAGAATTCCTTGGCTATATTGGCACCGCTTTCGACATCACTTCTGAACGAAAAATGTTCTATACCCTGGAGGAAGAGAAAAGGAAATATGAGATGATCTCTAATAAATCTGCAGACATCATCTTTCTAATCAACAAGGAAGGTATCATTGAATATGTTTCACCCTCCATCAAAAGGATTCTTGGCTACACAGAAAAGGAAACCGTCGGAAAATTTTTTTTCAGCCTCCAGGCAGATGATAGCAACATTAGTATCACGGATTTCTCAGAGAATCATTTGGGTACACAACGTGCATTGAGTTTTCAAATGCAAGACAACCAGAAAGAGTTAAAATGGGTTGAGGCTGTATACAGCAATATCAGTGAAGATGAAGTTGGTGGCGACAAACTGCTCATTCACGTTAGAGACATCAATGAACAATACATCGCACAGACCATGGTGATTGAGAACGAGGCAAAATACAGGAACCTCTTTTCAAACATGAACCTTGGCATCATGGAAGTGGACAATGACGAAAGGATTCTCTATGTCAACCCTTCATTTGAACGCATTTCAGGCTATACCCAGGATGAGTTGCTGGGAAACAGGGCAGACACTATATTTCTTACTGAACTTTCAGAAAAAGAAATATACCTGCAGGAACGCCGAAATCGTCAACACGGCAAAGAAGGACTTTATGAAATAAAGATAAAGAAGCGGAATGGTGAGCTGGCCACATGGATCATCAGTGGTGCTCCCACCTTTGACCTGAAAGGTAAGGTCCGTGGATCCATTGGAATCCATTGGGATGTAACTGAGATCAGGGACCTGGAAACCAAGATACTGTTTGAAAGTGTTCAAAAGGAGAAAGAGTTGATGGAGGCCAGGTTACAGGCAGAAGAAGAACAGCGCGATGTCATCGGCAGAGACCTGCACGATGGGGTTGGACAAATGTTGGCATACATCAGTGTTTATTTCAACATCCTCAAAGAAAAGGAAACAATCACTACAGATGATATTGATAAAGCACAGACCACCATCAAAAAAACCATTGAAGAGGTCAGAAGACTTTCAAGGAACCTTGCTCCTCCTGCCATCAAAGACCTTGGCTTCAGGGAAGCGGTCATTGAACTGATTGCAAGTTATTCAATCATACCCAAGCCTTCTTTCAATCTGAAGATTTACAAAGGAAAAGATCCAGAAAAATTCATGCATGAACATAAAATAATGATGTTCCGTGTACTGCAGGAACTCAGCAGCAATACCTTCAAATATGCCAATGCCAATAAAGTAGACATCAAAATTGAACAAAATAAAAAGGGGATGCAGATGCTCTACCAAGATGATGGCATTGGATTTGAAATGGCTACAGTAAAGAAAGGAATCGGCCTGAAAAGCATTCTTTCTCGCGTTGAATTCTATGGCGGAGATGTAAAAATAAAAACCAAACCTGGAGAAGGTATCGAAGTATTCATTAATTTACCATTTGAACTTAAATTATGACCAAAAAGATCCGAATTATCATTGCCGATGACCACTTGTTGATTGCTGAAACCTGGGCCACCCTGATCAACATGGACCCGGAGTTTGAGGTAATTAAAGTATATGACAATACGAAAAGTCTCATTGATGAAATAACAGACATAAAACCAGATATCGCCATTCTTGACATCAATATCAATCCTTTTTCAGGTATTGAGGCTACAAAAATGATCAAGAAATTGGCTCCTGGCACCAAAATCATTGGTGTCTCTATGCACAACCAACCATCTTTTGCAAAGAAGATGATCAGAAATGGTGCAACTGGCTACGTAACCAAAAACTCCAGTAAGGTGGAGATGTACGATGCCATCCGTGCAGTAATGAAAGGAGAAAAATACATCTGCGCTGAGATACAAAGGAACATCACCAATCAAATGCTGGTGGATGAAGACGACAACAAACTAAGCAAGTTGACAGAAAGGGAAATTGAAATCATCAAATTGATCAAAAACGGTAGTACCAACAAGGAAATTGCTGAGTCTTTGTTTCTGTCACCAAGAACTGTTGAAACCCATAGGGCCAGGATCCTAAAGAAACTTGACCTCAAAAATTCATTGTCGCTGGTGAAGTACATCAATGAATCCTTCATGGATCTTTAGCCGCTAATCTTAATAAAGATTAGTCGCCCCAAATATTGTCCTTACCGTCAAGCCATTCCTTCACCAACATGGTGGTGACAGATTTAGGCCTTTCGAGTGGCATGCCAAGTGCCCTGTCCCAACAAAGGCTGGCCAATACACCCAAGGAACGGCTCACACCAAACAGAACAGTATAGAATTCATATTCTACCATGCCGTAATGCACGAGCAGAGCCCCACTGTGGGCATCTACGTTGGGCCATGGATTTTTCACCTTACCCAATCCATTTAAAATTTCTGGAACAGTTTCGTAAATTCTCCAAACCGTTTGCACAAGCGGATCATTGGGCATATGCTTTTTACCAAATTCCATTTGTGCGGTAAACCTTGGGTCGGTTTTCCTCAATACAGCATGGCCATATCCAGGAACGACTTTGCCCTCAGACAAAGTCGTTTTCACATATTCTGCAATTTGATCCTTTGAAGGAAGATCAACACCCAATCTTTCACGCATTTCAAAAATCCACTTGATTACCTCTTGATTGGCCAAACCATGCAATGGGCCTGCCAAACCATTCATACCAGCAGCAAAGCTGAGGAATGGATCACTGAGTGCAGAACCAACCAGATGGGTGGTATGGGCAGATACATTTCCACCCTCATGATCTGCATGAATGGTCATGTACAAACGCATCAATTCCTTGAATCCTTCATCACCGTAACCCATCATGTGGGCAAAATTACCCGACCAATCCAACAATCCATTGGGTTCGATGTGTACACCTTCCCTGTATTTTCTTCTGTAGATATAGGCAGCAATCCTTGGCAGACGGGCAATCAGATCGAGGGTATCATCAAAGGTAGCATCCCAATAGTCTTTTTTGTTCATGCCTGCTGCATAAGCTTTGGCAAAATGACTTCCATTCTGCAAAGCCATGATGGCAATCACAAACATTGTCATTGGGTGAGTAGAAACGGGTAATGCCTCTATAGAGTCAAAAACATAGTTTGGGACATGAGATCGCCGTTGCAAAGTTGAGGTAATGATTTCAGCTTCTTCTGCGGAAGGAAGTTCGCCCAACAACATCAGATGAAAAAGACCCTCAGGAAGTGGCTCAGACCCACCTTCGACAGCTGGCAATTTTTGTTTCAATTCAGGAATAGAATGTCCACGAAAACGAATTCCTTCATTGGCATCCAGCAAGGACGTTTCAGTGACCAAACCTGTGATGCCACGCATCCCTTGGTAAACCTGGGACAGCGTCACTTCTCCGATGACCTTGTTGCCATGTTCCTTAAGCATTTGTTTGATCTCTGCACCAACCAGGTCTGACTTTGCCTTAAACCGCTTTTTTAATGAATCCATGGAAAAAATATGAAATTATAGACTGAATTTTTGGATGCGTAAAGGTAAAACAAAGCGACCGAGGTGCACAAGCTTTTGGAAAAAATAATAGAATTATTTTGGGGCTTTCTTGTACAAATACAAGGTTAAAGCTCCAAAAATCAGATTCGGAATCCAGGCGGCCACATATGGGTCAAGATCACCCTTGGTAGAAAATATTGTAGAGAACCGATCTGCCAGAATGAAAACTGCACAAATGATGATGCCCATCGCGAGGTGAACCCCACTTCCACCCCTGATTTTCCTGCAAGCCAAGATGGCCCCAATCAAGGTCAAGAGCAAAACCGCAACGGGGGTTGAAGTCCTGTGCGCATTTTCCATTTCAAGTTCCTTGACTGTTTCTGAGCCACGCAATCTTTCCTTTTCAATTCTCCTTCTCAGGTCAGGAGATATCATCCTTGCCTGTAAATATTCATCACGTTTGAGCTCAGAAGGAAGAAATGGCAATTTCTTAAATACCTCGTACTCGAAGGTGACAGACTCATTCATTCCATTGATGGTTCGCTCCACTACCCCATTCAATTTCCATTTCCTTTTGGTTGTATCCCAGGTAAAATTATCAGCCCTGAGGTTGTAGATAACCTGATTGCCTTTGATGGTTTCCATGAACAGGTTACCACCAGCTTTGTTGGTTGTGTCATAATAGCGCATACCAGCATAGCTAAAGGAGTCTGTACGCATGTAAATACCGCCACTGGATGTCTGCGGCATGGCCATCTTGGTATACTTGGCTTCAAAAGTTGTACGGATTGCGTTGGCCCTGGGAATGATATATGCATTTGCATACCACAGTAGTGAACCCAGCAAGATTCCACCCACCCAATAAGGCCTTAAAATCCGTTGAAAGCTAACCCCAGAAGACAGAATGGCAATGAACTCAGAGAGATTTGCCATTTTTGAGGTGAAAAAAATGACAGAGATAAAAACGAAAAGGGGGAAGAGCATGGCAACAATGAAGGGGATGAAACCCACATAGTACTGCATGATGATCTGATTTGCGGACAGCCCTGACTTGGCAAAATCATCCGTATGCTCACTGATGTCAATCACCGTACTGATTGTTGTGAGCAGTAGCAGTGAAAAGAAAAAAGTGGTCATGAACTTTTTGAGAATGTACCAGTCAAGCTTCCTCATCATATCCCTGCAAAAGTATCATTTAATCCTTACCCAAGAACTTGGCATAGGTCTCAAGGCACCTTTTTCTTGCCACTTCATGCACAACCATTGGCTGGGAATACTGGAGGGTATCAAATTCAGGGACCCATTTTCTGATGTAAATACCCTGCTTGTCAAATTTTTCGGTCTGCAGGGCCGGATTGAAAATCCGGAAATATGGTGCGGCATCGCAGCCTGATCCAGAAGCCCATTGCCATCCACCATTGTTCGCTGCCAAATCATAATCAAGGAGTTTGGCGGCAAACCAGGCCTCGCCCCATCGCCAGTCAATCAAAAGATGCTTTGTCAGGAAGCTTGCTGTAATCATCCTGACCCTGTTGTGCATGAACCCGGTCGCCAGAAGTTCACGCATGCCAGCATCTACAATTGGGTATCCGGTTTCCCCCTTACACCATTTATCAAAATCCGCTTCGCTGTTTCTCCATTCAATAGCATCATATGCCTTCTTAAAAGACATCCCCTTGCCAACATGAGGAAAATTTGAAAGGATCATGTGATAGAAATCCCGCCAAATCAACTCATTCAAAAAGGTCTCGTTCAATCCTTTTGCATGTTCAACCAGTTTCCTGATGCTCATGGTTCCGAACCTCAGGTGAACGCCGAACCTGGAAGTGCCTTCTACAGCGGGAAAATTGCGAAAATCAGTATACCCTTTGACCAATGCATCAGGCACAGTGGTTTGAGGAAAATTCCAAGCTTGTTTGGAAAACCCCATGGATTCAAGAGAAGGAATGGCATGCTCATCATGTTTAAAGCAATTGTTCAATAAATACTCTGATGTTGAAAATGAAATGGGATTGGACAACAAATGTGCCTTCCATTTTCTGGAATATGGCGTGAACACTGTATATGGTGATCCGTCATCCTTGCTCACTTCAAGTTTCTCAAAGACCACATGGTCTTTGAAAGTCTGTAAGCTTGTACCATTGTTTTCCAACATTGACTTGATGCTCTCATCCCTTGTCAGGGCATAATCCTCATAGTCATGATTGGTGAAAACCGTTTCAACTGAATAGTGCGCAAGAAGGTCCTTGAAAGCCTCATCGGGAGATGCATGATAAAACTTGATGGCTGATCCAATTCCGATCAGCTCATTTTGCATGGTGTTCAGGGCATTATGGATGTATTGAACACGAAGATCATTGGGCTTTTCAAGCTTATCGAGGATATTTCTGTCGAAAATAAAAACAGGTAATACAGGCTTTCCGCTGCTCAGGGCTTGAAACAAACCCGTATTATCAAAAAAACGAAGATCCCGGCGGAACCAAAAAATATTAACCTCAGGCTTGTTAGACATCTCTGTTTAACAAACCCGAGGCCGTTTGGTTGAATGAAAAGTGTTTTGTTTGATGCTTCAGGAACATTCTGAACAAATTTCCTGGCATTGAAAATCAATTGGCCATGGGTCTGTTTTCAATGATGCCAGACTTAACGGCATACATAACCAAACCAGCCAGTGATTTTGCGCCGGTTTTTACTTTCAACTTATCCCTGATGGCCTCAACTGTTCTTGGGCTCAGTTCTACCAAATCAGCAATTTCCTTTGTACTTTTCTCTTCACAAATCATGCGAAGTATGGTAATTTCCTTATCGCTCAACTTGGCGTCAACAGGCAATGAAGCCTCAGCCTGGCGTTTAACACGAAGACCATCAATGAGTGCTTTGTTGGTCAGTTGATTAAAGTAATATTCCTGCTCATGTACAGTTTTAATGGCTTGGTAGATGATTTCTGAGTCAGAATTCTTTGTCAAATATGAGTTGGCCCCCAACTCCATGAGTTTGGAGATCATGGAGTGATCATTGTGCATGGTGAGCATAATCACCTTGATTTCTGGATATAGTTTTTTGATTTCAGGCAATGTATTGATGCCATCCATGATGGGCATCTGGATATCCAGCAGGATAACATCAGGCTGAACATGCTTGAGGACAGTAAGCAATTGCATGCCATTGTCTGCCTCTGCAATCATTTTGATATCCTTGTGCATGGATAATGCAGACTTAACCCCTGCCCGGAAAAGGACATGATCATCGGCTATGGCTACTTTTATGGGTTCGGTCATATTAGGGCTTTTAGGTTTATTCTGGATATTGACAATTGAATATTGAGCAAAATTAAACGAAATCCAGGTGTTGGTGTACAGTAGAACTACCCTATTATTAAGTTGCAGAAATTACGGTCAAGGTTTCAGCTCTGGGAAAATCCAAAAAAGATTTCTTTTAATCTATTGTATATCAATAAGATATGAAAATATTTAGGAATAAAGGCGAAAATCT
>JAIPBY010000093.1 GCA_021738605.1 Chitinophagaceae bacterium
CCATAAAAAATGGCGCCCCTTTGAAAGAGACGCCACTGGACGGTTATAATGTGATTCGATTGATTGAACTGGCCATACAGAGCAGCCAAGAAAAAAGAACCATTACTTGTTGATGGCCTCTACTGCAAGCCTCACACCAAGTACTGTTGATAGGTTTTCTTTGGTGTTTGCAGCAGCATCACCAAGCACTTCCAGAACATCCTTTGACTTTAGTTTGATCTTCGTCAAAGTTGAACTGGATCTGTTGTAGATATAATAGTCATAATACTGCTCAAACAACTTGATGTCTTTGGAATACATCTCTGCCGGATCAGCGACCAACCTGATTTTATATTGGCGCATGAACGCAAATTTGGAGCCATCAGCCAAAACGTTCAAATACCCCTTAAGATTAACCTTGGGAAGATTGGAGGCATTGATGAAATTCAGCTTTTCACCACCGATGGCCTCAGGCAATTGGATGAAAAAACCGGAAACTTCACCATCTGGTGCAACAAACTTCTTGTCCAGATCTACCCCAACTTTCTGGTCGTAAATATCATAAAGGATTTTCTTGTCTACGGTAACAACACCCGTCTTCATGGTAATGTCGCCATTGAAGGACTCCCCCAACAAATATGGACTGCCCTTTACCCTGTATTGGCTCACTCGTATATAATCGTGTGTCCATTTCTCGATCACATGCTTATTGAAATTGCCAATTGGATCGGGTTGGGCATTCACCATCAATGTTCCAAAAACTGCGAATAATGTAAAAAACTGTTTCATGCTTTGAAAATTAAAAGCCGCTTCAAATATACTGAAGCGGCTTTTATAAGTTATGTTAAAATGAGTACCGCAACTATCGCTTACTTTTATACTTTAGTACAACAGTATATTCTCTTGTTGCAGCAGCCGGGTTCCACCTGAAATTTAAAGTAAACGTTCTTGTACCCGGAACATAGTTATTTACTTTTCCAGCCCAATTGGTAAGGGTGGCATTTCCAGAACAAGACCAAGTGACCAGATTTGTTGTACGATTTACTGCCATCCTTAATCCATCTATACCACCTATACCGCCATTACCTGACCACCTGAATGACCCAGTACCACTGGCCGGTATATCTAACTCATTTACACCTGCTGTAATCAAGTGGACATCTGAATTTCCAGCCAAAGACCCACTGAGTGCATCATTTGCAGGAACACCTGGAGAGTTGTAACGGGTTACCAAGCCTGATACAACTGTATAAATACCATCCAAGTCGTTTTTCAACGCAATCTTATAAACCACAGTCTTCAAGTTTGCAGGAATGGAAACTCCAGATTTACTTACAGAGCTGATGGTAAATGCCAGACCATAGTTTTTGGTTGGATCAAGCGTTCCCGTATTGATCTGGCAGGTAAAATTGGGAGACACCCTTGTTCCTTGTTTGATAACAACAGTTGGATTAGCAGAAGTGAATGTCAAAACACTTGCTGGAATAAGGGTTAAGCCACCAACAGCAGTAACTGCTGCATCATCTTTTGCAAATGTCACCGTGATGTCTTCAGGAGCCTTGTCTACATTTTCGTAGTTCACCGAAAAAAGCTCCAGTGGCTGGTTGCCTGATTTTGACTCTAATGCGATTGAGTATGGGCTGCTGGCTGCCGCTGGCACTGCAACAAATGTCCCACCTGCAAAACCACCCATTCCATATGTACCGTTTTCGAAACCTTCATCTTTTAAGCAAGATGAAAGGCTGAACATCGCGAAAGCGATCAGCGCCGGGGTCTTGTATTTTGAAAAAATATTGTTCATGTCTTTACTTTTTGTGTTTGAATACATTGAAGTTTATTTGTGCCAGAAAACTTTAGAAGTAAACTGACTGATTGTTCCTTCGGCTTTAACATTTTCGGCATTGTAGTTATACTCCGAAGTTGGGTAAAGCAACCTTGAGGGAATTGGGTTTGTTCCCCTTTCAGGAGCTACAGAAAGTGGAGGAGTGACTACTTTCAACCTGCGAACGTCATTCCAAGTTTCAAGGATTCCGATACCGTTCAATGCAAGGTATTTCTGCCAGGCAATAACCGCAATCTGGTTGGCCAAGGTTCCAGTAGTAGGCCAAGCAACTTCTACATTTGTTTTGCGCAGATAGGCGTCAGCTGCAGTTGCTGCATTGGGTACTCCCAACCAGCTGAATGATTCCCTTACAGCAAGGTTGTATGCTGTTTGAGCGTTTCCACTGATCCAACCCCGGGCAGTTGCCTCAGCCACGTAAAATGCAGCCTCAACAGAAGTCATTATCCACATTGGCATGGTGAATGACTTGCCTATTCCATATCCTACTCCTGACGTGTTATCAGAAGAATTGGCGACCACTGGATCAGAACCGTAAATTGTTCCCCTTAAAGCACCTCCGGCTTTGGGCGCACGATAGACATAAGATACCCTTGGGTCAGCAAGTGTATTCATCAGACTGAGGGTGAAATTGTTTGCCCTGTTGTAGTTGTCATTTTCATTGCCATTGATGGCATTGAACATTTTTGAACTATAGAAGGGGTTTGGCCTGTCAGCAACATAGCCCGGTTGAACTTCTGCACCCAAACCATTTCCAAGGTAGCCGGATCCTTCTGTGTTGATCTTCGCGATTTCAGCAGCAGGACTGAACGTGCTTGTAGTCGTGGTGTGAATGAGCATCTTCAGTTTGACGGTATTGACAAATTTTGCCCATTTAACCTTGTCTGCTGCAAACATGATGTCCCTTTTTTGAATATTGGTATTCTTGTTGACATCAGCCGCTTTGATCAATGCAAGACCAGCATCCAACTGGGCAAACAATGCCTTGTACACATCTTCACCCTTGTCATAAGTTGGGCGGATGTTACCAACAAGGTCAAAAGCCTTTGTATAGGGAACGTTGTTATAGAGATCCACCAAATTGATCATTTCATAGGCTCCAAGAACTTTGGCAATACCCTCGTAATATGTCCAACCCAATTCCTTGGATTTCTTCTCAATTGCTTTGTATTGACCTACGGTGTAGTAAACACCTTCAAAAATGCCGGCTCCAAAATCATTGGTGATGTTGTAGCTCATCTCAACAGTAGAACGAGAATAAGAGCCTGATGCACTCCAATATCCAAGCCAGCGTCCAATGAAGTCCCAGCTGCCTGCATTACGGCCAGCAGTGCTTGTCATTTGGGGGGCGAGAGAGAGATCGGGAGTTATAAGCGACTCAGTTGCCGAATTAGGATTCGTATTGATGTTCAGGTAATCTTTCTTACAGCCGGTCAGGATCAATCCTGCAAAGGCTGCGATCATTATATATTTTGTTTTAAACATGGTTGTGGTTTTACGTGTGATTGAATTAGAAACGCAGGTTGACGTTAAAACCATAGATCCTGGAAGGAGGAAGCTGGCCAGTTCCGTTCACACCCAATGCATTCCCAGTGGTGTTTGCGAACTCAGGGTCAGACCATTCGTTTGTTTTGGGTAGGAACATGAGCAAGTTCCTACCTACCAAACCAACTGAAACTCCTTTGACGAATCTAGCGTTCCTGATCAGAGATGATGGCAAATCGTAAGAAAGTGCAACTTCCCTGATTTTCCAAGCCGCGGCACTGGTCAAATAGTTGGATTGAATTGACCTGTTGGTTGCCCCTGCTTCAAAGAATCCGTATCCACCAGCACGAACAAGTACATTGGTATTTTCTACATATTTACCACTTGCATCAGCATATACCGAGTTTGGAACGACAAAGCGCATACGGCCATTGGTTGCACTGCGGATAGATATACCCGTGAAATCCATGTCTGGACCGGCTCCATTGTACACCTGATGACCAGCCCTGTAATCTGCGGTAACTGTCAGGCTTAAACCTCTCCACTCAAACGAAGGCGTAACACCAAGTATGTATTTGGGCATGGTCCTTCCAAACATTTTAACTAATGGGTTTTGAGAAGGAAGGCCTGTTTTTGCATCTACAATCACTTTTCCTTCTGGAGAGCGGTTGTAATCGGTCAATTTGAACATAAAGGCAGGGTATCCAACTACGGCAAAGTTTGCATTACCTACACCAATATCAGGCAGGCCTTGGTATACGGAGTTTACCTTGCTGTCTTGCAACGTAAAGTTTCCTTTGAAGTTGAACCTGAATTCTCCAAGATCAACCACAGGTGTCAAGCGAAGATCAAACTCCAGTCCTTTGTTGGTGAAGTCTGCAGCGTTAACCAAAGAAGAAGAATAACCAGTAGAACGGCTCAACTGGATGCTGAGGATCTGGTTGGAGTTGTCTTGCGTGTATGCAGTGGCTTCGATGCTTACCCTGTTCTTGAACAAGGACAATTCAAAACCAATTTCTTTTGAAAGAACAAACTCAGGTTTGATACCGGGGTTGTTTACGCTTGAGCTGGCCTGGAAACCAGGTAAACTTCCGTATGGGAAACCACCTGCTACACCATAAGTTGGTTCAAGTTGATAAGCACCAAGGTTTACGTTACCTGACTTGGAAACCGATCCCCTTAATTTTAAATAAGAAATTACATCGCTGTTCTTGATGGCCTTGATGGCATCGCTCAACACAACTGAAGCAGAAGCTCCAGGATAGAAGAAAGATCTACCAGTGATGGGCAAACGGGAATCCCAGTCGTTACGACCAGTAACTTCCAAGAAAGCCCAGTTGTCATATCCAATAGAAGCCTTTCCAAACACACCCATCAACTTGGTTTCAGAGAAACTTTCGCTTGCACCTGGTTCACCAGTCCTGTTGGAAACATTGAAAAGGGTTGGGATGATAAGGTTGGAACCAGAGACAGAAACAGATTTAGAGAATGTTTCACGATAAGATTGACCAATCAAACCATCAACTGAAATCTTACCGAAGTCTTTTTGACCGGCAAGGAATGCCTCAGATGTAATCCTTGTGCCTATGCTCTGCCCGTCAGAAACGCTTGCAAATACATCATTCTCAGAATTGTATTTATCTGATGCTTTTGCAAAAGCAGAGTATGTAAAGGCCTCAGCTGTACTCTTTGAATAGCTTGAACCAACCGTTGTACCCAAACGGTAAGTGGCAGTCAACCAAGGTAGAATTTTATAGTTCAATGTTGAAGTACCAATAAGGTCATGAGTAGTTCCCTTTGAACGCGCTCTATCCTTAACGTAGTAAGGATTGCTAGCATAATCATTGAAATAATCATTAGGAGTAGACCATTCATCTGTTCTCCAATTCTTGTACCTGGTCAAAGGAATATTCTGGGCAGTATTGAATACTTCATAATACGCGCCATTAGAAGCCACGTCGTATTGAGACTTGGTATACGTAATGGTGAAGTCAGCATTGAACTTGCCGAACTCTTTGGCAGACTTGAAGCTGAAGGTTGTCCTCCTGTTCTTGTCGCCTGCCAGTGTACCAGAAATATTGGCATCCTGGAAAGAAAGGTAGAAATCTTTGGCAGACATGGAAACATCATTTTGTGAAGTGATGCCGGTCTCAAAGTATTTCATTTTTTCACCTGGAAGTGCTGAATAAGGAATCTTCTGGATCTCTCCTTTTGCATTTGGACGACCCAATTCCCTTAATGAACCATCGAACTCATCACCGTATTGTTGGTTTTCAACGGGATCAAAAACCCCAATACCGTTTTTGTCAATAGCTGATCCTTGCCCAAACTGCGTTTGGAACTCAGGAAGAAAAGCAATCTGTTCGAACTGGGTAGTGTTACCAATATTGATTACTGGGTTTCCATTTTTGGTTCCCCTTTTGGTTTTAACAAGGATAACCCCGTTAACACCATCCGGACCATACAAAGAGGCCGCAGATGCCCCTTTAAGGATGTTGATATCATCAACATCGTTGGGGTTCAAGCGGTTCAGGAATCCAAGCGCTACAGGTACTCCATCAATAACCAACAAAGGCTGGTTGTTACCAGTCAATGAACGGATACCACGAAGGGTAATCCTTGTATCGGCAAATACGCCGTTGTTTACTGTGGCAATGTTCAAACCTGAAACCTTACCGGTCAGACCATTTTGGATGTTCACTGCTTTTGCTGTAGTAACTTCCTTGCCGGAAACCTTTGCAGTAGAGTAACCAAGCTGCCTTGGTTGCTTCTGGATACCGAGAGCTGTTACCACAACCTCCTGCATCTGGCCTTCGCTTGTGGCCAGAATAACCGTTGTGCTTGCTCCAGAAACTGAAACAACCTTCCCTGTGAATCCAGTTGCAGACACAGAAAGTTGTCCTTTTTCCTTGATAGAAATTTTGAAATTACCGTTAGCATCAGCTTTTACGGCATTTTGCGTTCCCGTTTCGGTTACCGTGGCAAAGGGAACTGCTTCTCCTTTGTCATTCTTGATTACGCCGGAAACGGTTCTTGTCTGGGCGAAAACTGTCATGCCAAAAAGCAGACAAATCACCAGCACAGAGGCCAATTTTCTCATGTAGACGAGTTTTATGGTTATTAAAAAAGTTTAAACACACCGATTGGTATATTTATGAACTCCAATATTACTATTTTTTATCAAATTGTTAAAGTTTTCTTATCGTGTTTTAGAACATTCAATAATTGAGTAAAAAAAGAGGGGAATTTAGATTTTATTCCAAATTCCCCTCTTTAATAAGATAAATTCTATCGAAACTGGTACTCCTAAATGTATTGGTTGATGATGTTCTCCAACCACTCCTGACGGCCAGAAGTTAATTTGGGCTCACCAGCCTTGAAAGCATAATCCCTCAGGTCTGATAGGCTGAGCTTCCCTTCCTCGAACATTTTGCCTTCTCCTGAGTCAAAAGAAGCATAGCGGTTCTTGCGGAATTCGCTGTAAGGTGATTTTTGCAGGATGTTGTCAGCAACTACCAGGGCTCTTGCAAAAGCATCCATTCCGCCAATATGGGCATGGAAAATATCCTCCATGTCTGTAGAGTTCCTCCTGGTTTTGGCATCAAAATTGACACCACCTCCAGCAAATCCTTTTGCTTCGAGGATAATCAACATTGACTCCACCAGTTCATTCAGGTTCATGGGAAACTGGTCGGTATCCCATCCGTTCTGGGAATCGCCCCTGTTGGCATCAATGCTGCCCAACATGCCTGCGTCTGCAGCAGTCTGCAGTTCATGTTGGAAGGTATGACCGGCCAGGGTAGCATGGTTCACTTCAATGTTCAATTTGAAATCGTCTTGCAAACCATACCGGTTCAGGAAACCAATAACGGTGGCTGAATCATAATCGTATTGGTGCTTGGTGGGTTCGCAGGGCTTTGGCTCAATAAAGAAAGTACCTTTGAAACCGTTTTTCCTCGCATAATCTTTAGCCGTATGAAGAAACCTTGCAAGGTGTTCCTGCTCTCGCTTCATGTCTGTGTTAAGCAGGGTCATGTATCCCTCACGACCACCCCAGAAAACATAATTTTCACCACCCAGACGAATGGTGGCATCCAGGGCATTCTTTACCTGCGTTGCTGCATGGGCCAATACGTTGAAATCAGGATTGGTGCTGGCACCGTTCATGTAGCGTGGGTTTGAAAATACATTGGCGGTGCCCCAAAGCAACTTCACGCCACTTGCTTTTTGTTTCAGGTCAGCATAATCAACAATGGCAGAGAGATTGCTTTCATATTCAGCAAGATTTGCGCCTTCATCAACCAAATCAATGTCGTGAAAACAATAATAAGGAACCCCAAGCTTGGTGATGAACTCAAACGCTGCATCCATCTTCTCCTTGGCCCTGTCAACTGCATTGGTTGCAGTATCCCATGCAAATTGTTTGGTGCCTGGTCCGAATGGATCAGCACCGGTATTGCAGAAACTATGCCAATAGGCTACTGCAAAACGGAAATGGTCTTTCATTGATTTTCCTGCAATGACCTGGTTTTCATTGTACCATTTGTACGCCAATGGATTATCTGATCCAACTCCTTCAAAGTTTATTTTACCAATACCGGGGAAAAATTCCTTGTTGCCCAATGTTACAGACATATGATTTGTTTTTTAATGATTTTTATAGTGATAAAGATAGAGCTGTTCTTTTAAAATGAGATTGATTGCAGGTTTAAAATTGAAGGCTATTTAACCAATTGCCATAGGCCTCTTTGTATTGTGAGGACAGGGCTGCTGTTGGTTCTATCTTCCCTATGACTTTTAATCCCCTGAATGCTTCCTTCGTGTCCTTGTAAATACCTGCTCCCAGGCCGGCTCCTCTCGCAGCCCCTTGGGCGCCATCGGTATTAACAAGCTCAATGCTCGCTCCGGTGGTATTGGCAAACGCCTCAGTAAAAATATCACTCTGGAACATGTTGGCTTTTCCTGCCCTGACGGTATTGATCTTAAGCCCCATTTTCACCATGATTTCAATACCGTAGAAAAGGGAAAAAACAATCCCCTCTTGTGAAGCCCTTGCCAGGTGGGCATTGTTGTGGCGGTTGAAATGCAGGTTCTTGATCATGGAACCAGGATCCCTGTTTTCAAGGACCCGCTCCGCTCCATTGCCAAAAGGATAACAAAGCAATCCTTCCGATCCCACAGGAACAGCAGATGCGAGCCTGTTCATTTCTGGATAAGAATGTCCAGTGAATACATTTTTCTGCAACCAGCTGTTGAGGATCCCTGTACCATTGATACAAAGCAATACCCCGTATCTTTTTTCTGCTGCAGTGTGATTGACATGAACGAAAGTATTCACCCTTGATTGAGGATCATAAGAGGGTTGATCGATGACCCCATAAACAACACCTGAAGTACCTGCCGTTGCTGCTATTTCACCTGGCTCTAATACATTCAAAGAAAAGGCATTGTTGGGCTGATCTCCCGCCCTGTATGAAACAGCAATATTGGCTGAAATCCCCAATGCTTCCGCTGCTTGCGGCGTCACAAAACCCTGCTCACCAAATTGAGGAACAGTTGAACAAAGCAAGCTTTCACTGATGCCATAATGCTTCAGCAAATCATGGGAAATGGTCTCATTTTTGGCATCCCAGAGGATGCCTTCAGAAAGACCCGAAACAGTTGTTTTCATTTCACCCGTCATGCGAAAAGCGATATAATCTCCAGGCAACATGATCTTGTGAATCCTTGCATA
>JAIPBY010000094.1 GCA_021738605.1 Chitinophagaceae bacterium
GTGAAAATGGTCAGGGGTTCTCCATTGTTTTCATGAACGATGCTGGAAGAGCCCATGGGAAGCTGTTGTGCTATGGTAACCGCAACAAACAATACCAATAATGCAGATAAAAATGATTTTTTCATTGAAATTCTGTTTAGCATGTACTCATTTTGAGGTAGTGAAATTATACTTTTTATGAACAATTTCTGATTGAAATAGTAATTATGAGTAGTTTCACATATAGTTCCAAAAGTCTTGAAACTTTCCATCAGCAGATAGAAGTTTTTTTTCTTAGGAATTGTCAACCAAAAACAAAATTAACCAGACAATGAGAAAAAAACTTTACTGCAAGCCAGTGATGGTTCTTGCGTTGCTGATGATTGGCCAATCAAATTGGAACAATCTTTCAGCAGAAACCTTCAGCCCTTTCCAGGCCACCAAAGAAACAGTACAGGTTTCCGGAAAGGTTTTCAACGCCAAGGACAATACCCCTTTGGAGAATGTTACAGTCAAAGTTGTGGGAACCAAAAAAGGAACCACCACCAAGAATGACGGTAGCTTCAGCATCGCCATCGAAAAAGGGCAGTCTCTTGAATTCTCTAGTGTGAGCATGATTTCAAGGACCATTTCCAAGCCTGATGGCCGCGGGGATCTTGTTGTCACATTACAGGAAGCTGAAAACAATCTTTCAGAAGTACTTGTGGTGGCCTATAGCAGCCAGAAAAGGAGTTCATTCACGGGATCGCTTTCTACAGTAAAAAATGCAGCCATTGAAAGTGCGCCGAATGCCTCTGTCCAGGAAAGTCTGCAGGGTAATGTTTCCGGCGTCCAGTCAACCAATGGTTCTGGCCAGCCAGGCGGTGTTCCCAACATCAGGATCCGTGGTATTGGTTCCATCAATGCATCAGCAACACCGCTTTATGTGATTGATGGTATCCCGGTCGTGAGTGGAGATATTTCCGGTTTGAACAGCAATACCATTGCGGGTCTGAATGCCAATGATATTCAAAGCCTAACCATCTTGAAGGATGCCTCTGCAACTTCTTTGTATGGTTCCAGGGCGGCCAATGGCGTTGTGCTCATCACCACCAAAAATGGCAAACCCGGTAAGGCCAAGGTAAACCTGACCTATCAGCAGGGTGCCAACGATTATAACATCAGGAATGAGCAAAAGACCCTCAACTCTGCCGAGTACCTTCAATATTACAAGGAAGGCTGGGTGAATTCAGGAAAGTCTGTTTCTTCTTTTGATTCATTGCTGACTGCAAACTCAATCAGCAAAACCATCGATACAGATTGGTTCAAGGAGGTATTGCGCCAAGGGAAATATTCCCAGTACAACATGAATGTGAGTGGAGGCAATGACAAGTCTACCTACTTTATCTCAGGCAGCTATTACAAGTCTGAGGCGCCACAAAAGGCAGTAGACTATGACAAGGCCACTTACAGGATGAACCTTTCTACACAAATCACCAACCGCTGGTCACTCAAAGGTGGCTTCAGTGGTAACTTTCAGCGCTCTAGCAATTTCCTTGGGGGCAGCTTTTTCGGAAACCCCATTAGGGCGATGTACCGCCTGGCACCATGGTTGCCTGTTTACAAAAGCGATGGACAAACATATGAGCTGAGCTACAACAGCGGGTATAATCCAGTGGCGGTGCAGGAAACAACCAATCGCAACGCAAAGACCTACAACATCAATGCCAATGCTTCAACCAGTTATAAGATCATGGATGGCCTCACCTATGAAGGTAGCTTTGCACTGGATTTCAACCATGCCTTCCGTAGCATCTATTATGATCCGCGGGTTGGTAATGCCAATGTGGCTGTTGGTGGTGTGATTGAAAACTTCACACAAGACATCACGAACTGGATTGCAACCAATATCATCCGCTACAAGAAAGAATTCAAAGGTGAACATTCCGTGGAAGCATTTGCCGGATATGAGGCCCAGCGCCGTGATGATATTGACCTCACCCTGAGGGTCAATGGTATTGCACCGGGTACGACCACAGCGGCCGGCGGTTCTTCTCCTGATCTGACAACGGGTACTGGAACAGGAAACCGTTTGTTGAGTAAATTCCTGAACACCAACTACTCCTTCAAAGACAGGTATTTCTTTTCAGGGTCTGTCCGTGAGGATGCCTCTTCAAGGTTTGCCAAGAACTTTCAGTCTGCTGTGTTTTGGTCTATTGGTGCAGGCTGGAATATTTCCAATGAAAATTTCTTCAACATTGATTGGATCAATGAACTGAAACTCCGTGGAAGCTACGGATACACGGGTAACCAGGGTATCGATAATTTCGAATCACAAGGATTGTACAGTGCAGGTTCTGATTATAATTTCTCATCTGGCCTCAGCATTTCTCAGTTGGCCAATGATAATCTGACCTGGGAGAAGAACATTCCCCTTGATCTTGGATTGGATTTTGCCTTGATCAAAGGAAGGTTGTCTGGTTCATTTGACTGGTACTCCAGAACAACCAGCAATTTGTTGGTGAGCCAGTCCATCCCCAGTGTCAATGGTGTGACGAGCATTACTGTCAACAATGGTGCAATGAAAAATTCAGGTGTTGAGATCTCCTTGTCATCTGTAAACATTGCTCCATCCAACCCCAAAGGATTCAAGTGGGTAACGGATTTCAATTTCACCAAGAATAAAAATGTCATCACTGAAATTGATTCATTGTTCTCCAACAATGGCGCTTATTTCAGAAGGGTAGGCCGCGATTATTATACCCATTACCAAAGGGGATATGCCGGCGTT
Organism: Chitinophagaceae bacterium; assembly: GCA_021738605.1. Lineage (GTDB taxonomy): Bacteria > Bacteroidota > Bacteroidia > Chitinophagales > Chitinophagaceae > Pollutibacter. Next base: position 2,750 of record JAIPBY010000094.1, read on the forward strand.
AACCCTGCCAATGGAGAAGCGCTTTGGTATACCAATGATGCCAAGGATTCAACAACCAATGTGTTTACCACCGCTTTGCCAAGGCTGGCTTATGGGAGTGCCCTTCCCAAGTTTTATGGTGGACTTACCAATACTTTTTCCTACAACAATTTCAAGTTGAGTTTTCAGGTATATATGTTCTGGGGCAATACCATGTATGATGAGTTTGGGTATTTGCAGAAATCAGATGCCAACCTCGGATTTTCCGACCAGAGCAATGGCTTGAGCAAATATGAGTACGGAAGAAGATGGATACAGCCCGGGCAAGTTACCGATGTACCCAAGCCTGTTTTTCTGGGCACACAGTCTTCTGCAGGTAGTTATGAGAGCAGCAGGTTCCTGTATGATGGAAGTTATATTAGGTTGAGGGATGTATCCTTGTCTTACAGCTTACCAAAGGCGGCATTGGCAAAAGCAAAAATCAATTCAGCAAGGATTTACCTGAGGGGTCAGAACCTGTTCACTTATGTAAAAGACAAACGCTACAATACTGACCCTGAAGTGGGCATTGATGGAGTGATGTCTCAAAGGCCCCCTGTTTTCAGAACCTTCCTTTTTGGTGTAGACATCACCCTTTAATCAACCATAGACAAACAATCAAAAGATATTATCATGAAAAAGATATCATCAATAGCCATCCTGGGAATCGTCCTCCTCGCTTCTTGCCAGAAGGATTTTCTTGACAACAGGCCACAACAAAGTGTATTTACGGAAGATGTATTCTCCAGCATGCCAACAGCAAGGGCAGCTGTCAATGGCTTGTACTCACTCATGCAATCCTACAGCTATTATGGCCGCGATGCAATGGTCATTCCGGAAGTCATTTCAGACAACATGACCAGGAGTGTAAAAACGGGTAACAGGTATACCGGTATGAACACCATGACGCATACTGCAACCGATGCCAATGTAAGCCGCATGTGGAACCAGATGTACCAGGTGGTGACCAATGCCAACGCCATCATCGCCAATGAAGAAAAGCTCAAGGCAATCATTACTCCATTGCAGCAGGAAGAGTTTGGTCAGTTGATTGGAGAGGCTTATGCGGTAAGGGCTTTGGCCTATTTTGATCTTGCAAAATTCTTCTCAAGGCCACTGAAACATACTGCCGATGGATCTCACCTTTGTGTGCCACTTGTCTTGAATCCTATCACCAAAGTGGATGAGGTTGTTTATCCTGCGCGCAATAAAGCCTCGGAAGTGTATGCACAAATCGATAAGGACCTGACTGAAGCTTTGAAGCGACTTCCCGCAACAGGTAGCGTCTACAACAATGGTGCCATCAACAATTCATTCTATAAGATCAGGTTGAACCGGTGGGGCACCTTGGCATTGAAGGCAAGGGTTGCCATTTTCAAGGAAGATTGGCCAACGGCAGTGGCAGCATCCACTGAAGTAATCAACTCTGGCAAATACAGCCTGTTCACCTATGGGTCGATGGTGCAAGACTTCAGGACGCCCAACAACAATGAGTCCATCTTTGAAGTAACCAACAATACCAATGACAATCCAGGTACAGATTCTTACGCTTATCTTTCTAACCAAGGTGGTTATGGAGAATTGTTGGGAACCAGTGCCGCAATGAACAGCAAGAGTACAGGAACAACCCTCTCAACTTTCAGAGGCCTTTACGATAGCTATACCCCAACAGATGTAAGAAGGCAATTTGTTGCATTGGGAGACCGCAATTCTTTGGGTGGTGAAAAAAATGTACCGCTTTGCCTGAAGTACACCAATATCGTTACCTACCTGGAAAACATCAAGGTGATGAGGATTGCTGAGATGTACCTGTCCCGTGGAGAGGCTTTGGCCCGCCTGGCGGTTCTAAACAACAGTGCAACATCACTTACTTCTTCACTGGCTGATATCAACCTGATCCGCAAATCAAGGGATACGGCATCATCGACCAAACCCTTCGCTGCCTCATTGTTGGCGACACCTCCAACAGGAACGCTACGTGCCACTGCTTTTATCGACAGCATCATTGTTGAGAGAAGAAAAGAATTTGCCTTGGAAGGACAAAGAATTTTTGACCTGAACAGGACAAAAACAAACTATGTGAAAATCAACTCAGCAGGAAATGCTGCTTCAAGGTTGATCCAATACACAGCAACAACCAGCAGCTACTATTACAGGACCATCCTGCCAATACCTGTTACACAGGTGCAGAACAATCCTAAGATGGTACAGAACGAAGGGTTCTAAAAAATAAACAGCGTATGGATATGGTCTAGATCTCGTTTTTCAGATCATATTCATACGCTTCTTTTGAAAAGGCAGCATCCATCATGTTCCTGTTGAAAGCCTTTTCTTGATTGGATAGAAATACAGTGGCTACGCCATTTCCAATAAAGTTCGTGATGGCCCTGGCTTCAGACATGAAGCGGTCAACGCCCAATAGCAAAGCCAATCCTTCAACAGGGATTACGTTCACGGCGGCAAGTGTTGAAGCCAATACAATAAATCCACTTCCTGTAACCCCCGCAGCGCCCTTTGAGGTTACCATCAGGATACCGATGATGGTCAGCATCTGCTCCATGCTTAAGTCAACATTGAAAACCTGGGCGAGAAAGATAACTGCCATGGAAAGGTAGATGGTTGTTCCATCCAGGTTGAATGAGTATCCTGCAGGCACCACCAATCCTACTACAGGTTTGGCGCATCCCATTTTTTCCAGTTTTTCCATCAGTGAAGGCAATGCAGCTTCTGAAGAGGAGGTTCCCAGTACAATCAGCAGTTCTTCCTTGATGTAATTGAGAAACTGCAGGATGCTGATCTTGTAGTACCTGAGGATTCCTCCCAGCACTACAAAAATAAAAACGGCCATCGTGATGTAGACGGTCAGCATCAATTTTCCCAATGGCATCAGGGTGGCAATCCCATACTTGCCGATGGTAAAAGCCATTCCACCGAAAGCACCAATGGGTGCAAACAGCATCACAATGTGCAGGCCCTTGAAAATATATTTGGAAGCAAATTTCATGGGTTCGATGACCCTGTCTTTTCCCTTGATTTTGCTGAGGAATATTCCGAAAAGAATAGAAAAAATCAGCACCTGAATGGTGAGGTTGTCTTTCAGGAATTTCAGCCAGGAAAAAGCCTCAGCACTTTTGGTGAACTTGCTGATGTCTCCGCCCTGAATGGCATTGGTATTTACGCCCGCACCCGGTTGAATGAAGTGCGCTACTACAATGCCGATGAGCAGTGCGATGGTTGTTACGATTTCAAAATAGAGGATGGCTTTTCCGCCAACCCTGCCCACTTTCTTCAGGTCATTCATGCCGCTGATGCCCAGGGAAATGGTCAGGAAGATGATGGGGTTGATGAAAAGTTTCACCACATCAATGAAATATTTTCCGAGGGGCTGCATGGCAACACCCTTGTCTGGGAAAAAATGACCAAGCAATGCGCCAGAACTGATGGCAAGGAGCACCCAGAAAGTAAGGTTTGTAAACAGTTTTTTCACGCTTCAGTTTTTATTGACCGAATAAAGATAAGCCATGATGCGCATGTTTTTAAGCCCATCTTATTATACTTTTGGGTAATGAAAATATCGGGTTTCACCATCATCCGCAATGCTATCATCAATGACTATCCGGCCGTGGAGGCCATCAGCTCAATCCTCCCTGTTGTGGATGAAATGATTGTAGCTGTCGGAAAGAGCGATGATGATACAGAAGGCCTTATCAGGGGAATTGGTTCTGACAAAATCAGGATTGTGCACAGCGATTGGGACCTTTCCAAACTCCCCGGAGGTCATGTGATGGCCATTGAAACCAACAAGGCTTTTCAACATGTTTCGGATGACAGCGACTGGGCTTTTTATATCCAATGTGATGAGGTGGTGCATGAAAAATTTCATGACAACATCAGGGCCGCTTGTGAAAAACATTTGAACAATCCGGCTGTGTTCGGATTGGTTTTTGGTTACGTCCATTTTTATGGCACCTACGATTATTATGGCGACAGCAGGAGGTGGTATAACAAGGAAATCAGGATCATCCGGAACAACAAGAACATCTATTCATTCAAGGATGCACAGGGCTTCAGGATGGATGGCAAACGGCTCCCCTGTAAATTGATTGATGCTCAGGTATATCATTATGGTTGGGTAAAAAGCCCGGAATTGATGGACAGAAAGCTTCGACACCTCAGCAGCAACTGGATGAGCAAGGCAATGCGAGAAAGCCTTGAAAAGAGAGCAGGGGTTTATAATTATGATGAGTTCGATTCATTGGAACGCTTCACCGGATCCCATCCCATTGTCATGCAAAAACGCATCAGTGAAAAGAACTGGGAAATTCAGGCCGATGTCACCCGAAAAAGATTCACCCTTAAGAAAGGGTTTTTGTACATCCTGGAAAAATATACTGGTATCAGGCCCTTTACTTTTCGCAATTATAAATTTATATAGCAGCCTTCCGTTCGTCAATTATTTAGAGATTGATGCATCATATTTGTGAAATTTGCTGTCAACTTATCAAACAAGTTCTATGAAACGTATTTTATCAATGATTGTGCTGCTGGCCTGCTGTATCCTGCAAGGATGTGTCAAAGACCAGATCATGACCCGGACAACGGTGTATCGTCCGGAATACAAAACCAAGGAAGAGGTCAGGGCAAACATCAAAAGCAGCAGTCCCATTGAACTCACTGCGCCTGGAAAACTATTTTACAAGGATGGCTATGTATTCCTTAATGAACTGAACAAGGGAGTGCACATCATCGATGTAAAAAATCCTGCTTCACCCACCAATATTGCATTTGTCCATGTTCCTGGTGCCGTTGATCTTGCCGTAAGAGGCAATATCCTCTATGCTGACATGTACACTGACCTGGTGGCCATAGACATCACCAATCCCAAGGCAGTACAGTTAAAAACTGTTGTGCCTGGAGTATTCCCAGAGCGTTATTATTCTTCTTTTATTCCTGAAAAGGATATGGTGATCACAGAATGGATTGCTGTTGATACCGTTTTAAAACACGATGAAGTCATCAATTGGGGAATGATGAAATCGGATGTGCTGATGACCATGTCTGCATCATCCCCTTCGTCTTCCGGCGTTTCCAATGGAACGGGTGGTAGCATGGCAAGGTTTGCCTTGAGTGATGACAGGATGTATACTGTTGATTATTCCAAACTGAAAGTATTCAATACCGCCATACCGGAAAAGCCCGTCTTTATCAAAGAATTGAGCGCCGGTGGCTGGGATATTGAAACGATTTTCCCTTTCGGGAAAAATCTGTTTCTGGGATCCATGACGGGCATGCATATTTTTGACATCACTTCAAAAGACAACCCTTTCAGGACAGGCTCTTTCACGCATGCACGTGTATGTGATCCGGTGATCAGTGATGGCAAGAATGCTTTTGTGACCTTACGAAATGGTACGAAATGTGCCGGCTATATCAACCAGTTGGATGTAGTGGACATCTCAGATCTTTCCAAGCCCAAGCTGTTGAAGTCTTACCCTTTGACAAACCCTCACGGTCTCTCAAAAGAGGGAGATATTTTGATCATTTGTGAAGGAGCAGATGGTGTTAAGTTTTTCAATGCTGCAGATGTGAACAATATCAAACAGCTGGCCCATGTAAAAGGGATGAATGCATTTGATGTCATTGCATTGGGTAAGGTTGCCATGGTTTCTGCTGCAGATGCCCTCTATCTCATTGATTTTTCCATTCCTTCCAATCCGGTTCTAAAGGGAAGCGTAAGCATTAAAAAATAAACATGGCAAACAGGATGATTCGGTATTCCTTGATCTTGGCCATGCTGGGATCAGGTGCAGTAAAGGCACAACAAAATAACTGGAAACCATGGGTATTGCCTGAGGCAGGAAAGCTGATTGCTGCTGCTGATTTTTCAACCGATTACCGACTCCATCTGGGTCTTGAAAAAAAAGGGCTCATGTTGGGCTTGGGAGGGGCCATTGATCAATACAGGTTCCAATCCTATCCAGTTTATATGCAGGCAAGAAAGTCATTGGTATTCAGGAAAGTGAATGGTTTCCTATTTTCAAGCCTGGGATACAACCTGAAATCTGGCACCGAAACCGTCTCCAATTGGAGTGGTTGGTGGTTGCCTTCAACAAAGGAGGTCTCCTATCGTGGCGGTGCATACGCCGAATTGGGACTGGGTCATGTTGTAAAAATCCTGAAAAAACAAAGACTTCATCTTTCTGTTTCCTGGGTGATGAAATCCGTAGAAGAAAGCTATGCATCAAGCATTTGGAATCCGGCGGATCA
>JAIPBY010000095.1 GCA_021738605.1 Chitinophagaceae bacterium
TACATATACTCTGGATTCCAATCAATCAACACTCCACCCAGATCAAAAATGATATTTTTTATTTGTTTCATCAGGTGAAAATTAGTGAATATTCTACAGTCTTCATCATCTCTTTTTTGATTGTTAATATCCCTTGTAGTATTTATAATTATCTATTATTTATAAAAAACACTATTACTATTAGGGCTGTGGAAATGTTAAAAACTATTTTTTATCAAATTTTATTCAACCTAAAATCACATGTATTCACATCAATTCACAATTATGCACATGATTTATATCATCACTTCAATTGATAAAATCCAATCCAATTAACATTCAAAAAAAAGACAAATGATTTTTTCAACATCTAAAAAAGAACAATTTTCATGTGGATAAACCAAGGGTAAAATGTTCTAAAAAATCCTAAAAACCGCAAATTCAGTTTTAAACCCCAACTTGTTCAAAATAATCCACAATATTCAATTCAAAAAAAGCCACTAATACACAGAAAAACGAGGATATCAACAGATGGGTGTGGAAAACCAAAAAATTTCCCTGAACAGCCTAAAACAGCCACAATTTCATTTAAAATTCTTGCTCCCGCGGCGTTTTCCACAATTTGTTAATAACCATTTTTACCCTATTTTTGCCAACTCTTATAATAATATATATAGTATGTCAATTATTCAGAAAATCAGGGACAAGGCAGCAGTGTTGCTTACCACAATGATCGCGATCAGCTTGATTGGCTTTTTGGTTCAGGATGCTTTTATTGGCAAGGGCGGAAGCATGTTTGACGGACAGGCAACCACGGCAGGATCCATCAATGGCAAAGACATTGAATTAATGGATTTCAGCAAGAAGGTAAACATGGTTGAACAAAACTACCGTTCTCAGGGAATGCAAACCAATGAGATGATGACCCAAACGATTGTTGAAAACGTTTGGAATTCATACGTTCAGGAAGAAATGATCAACGGAGAAGCGGCGAAACTCGGATTGATGGTTACCCCAAAAGAATTGGGTGCAGTATTGTTCTCTGACGATGCCCCACAGGAGTTCAAGCAAATGTTTGCTGATAAGGCCACAGGAGCGTATGATGTAAACGCTGCTAGAAACTGGTTCACCAATGTCAAAAAAAGCTCAAAACCTGAAGATGCCTTGAATATTGAAGAGCAATTGATCAAGCCCATTGGCATCAACCTGCTTTCTCAAAAATATACTTCCTTGATTACACAGGGTTCTTATGTACCCAAGTGGATGCTTGAGAAAATGGCAGCAGACAATGCTTCTTTTGCTTCAATATCTTTTGTTGGTATTCCTTATACCACGATCGCTGACAGCACTGTTAGAGTGAGCGACAGTGAGATCAGTGATTATGTTGCAAAACACAAAGATGAGTTCAAGCAGGAGCACGTAAAGAGCATTGCTTATGTATCATTCAGTGCAAACCCAACACCTCAAGATTCTGCAAGGGTTTACAACCAACTCAATGAATTGAAAGCCGCATTTTATGCTGCACCAGATGCAAAGAGCTTTGTTACAAGAAACAATACTTCTCTCCCTTATTTTGATGGATTTGCTCTTAAATCAAAGCTCCAGATGGGTGCCAAGGACACGATCATATCGTTGCCTGTTGGTTCCGTTGCTGGTCCCTACCTCGATGGCGGAAGCTATGTGATCGCAAAAAAAATTCAATCTAAATCAATGCCCGACTCTGTAAAATGCAGGCATATCCTTGTTGGAATTGTTGATCCGCAAACGGGTCAGCAAAGGCGCAGCGACAGTGCTGCCAAAAAGAGCATCGATAGCATTTATGCCGTGATCAAATCTGGCGGAAACTTTGGTGCTTTGGCAGCAGCCCTCAGCGATGACCAGGGAAGCAAGGACAAAGGCGGTGAGTATGATTTCTCTTCTGTTGACATGAATCTGGCAAAGGAATTTGCAGACTTCATTTTCAACAAACCAAAAGGAAGCATGGAGGTGGTTAAAACCGAGTTCGGTTACCATATCATAGAAGTATTGAACCAGAAAAACTTTGAAGATGCTTATAAGGTTGCCTATCTGGCCAAGCCAGTTGTGGCAAGCGAAGAAACAGATGCTACAGCTTCTTCTGCAGCAACCCAGTTTGTAGGAAGCAGCAGAGACCAAAAGTCTTTTGACGAAACTGTTGCCAAGATGAAGATCAACAAGCTGACCGCCGACAACATCAAGGAACTTGATTACAGCGCTGGTCCACTTTCTTCCAGGGCCATCGTAAAATGGATATTTGAAAACAAAACAGGAACTGTTTCAGAGCCCTTCGACCTCAAAGACCAATATGTGGTAGCCATGGTTACCAACGAAATCAAAGAAGGTGTTCAGCCCGCAACGGTTGCAAGGGTATTGGTAGAGCCAACCCTTAGGAACAAGAAAAAGGCCGAAATGGTGGCCCAAAAGGCTGGTGCAGAGAAAAACCTGGACAAATTGGCTGCTTTGCTCGGTGGAACAACCGGAAGAACAGACACGGTTAGGTTTGCCGATCCTTTTGTTCCCAACCTTGGTTCAGAAACAAAAGTTATTGGTGCAGCGTTTAACAAAAAGAACTTGTCTAATACATCAGACGTGATTGACGGTCAAAATGGTGTATACTATATTAAAGTAAATCAGGTTGGTGCTCTTCCTTCTTCAACAATTGATTTTGTTGGTCAAAAGAAGGCCCTTGAGTCACAAATGAAGCAATTTGCAGGATACAGTACGATGGAGTCTTTGAAAAAATCAATGAAAATCGTTGATAAAAGAAGGGACGCCGGGTATTAATCAGATACTGCTCATGAGAAAACAAACGCACAGCCACCCCCAAGGGTGGCTGCTGCATTTTAGGTAACTTTACACCATGGAAGAGATCAGAAACAAGGTTGCAGAAAGCGGTTTGATCACCATCAGCCTTGAGCAATATTACCCTGAACACCAGCCACTGGCATTTGACCTGAAAAACTTTCTTTTTATGGAAATGTTGCTCAAGGAGAAAGATTTTAGGGAAGCCCTCGACCAGCATGATTGGAGCGTTTATGGGGGCCAGGATGTTGCTGTCTTTTGTTCAACCGATGCCATTGTTCCCATGTGGGCTTATATGCTGGTTGCCTCAAAGCTTTCCGGAATTGCTAGATCAATCATCTCCGGAACTACAGAAGAGGCCTTTAAACAAATATTTATTGAAAATATCAGACAGGTCAATGCAGCAACATTTGAAGGAAAGCGGGTTGTTGTGAAGGGTTGCGGAGACAGGCCCGTGCCAGAGTATGCATATGCAGAAATATCCATCAAACTTTTGCCAGTGGTCAAATCGCTCATGTACGGCGAACCCTGCAGTACGGTTCCTGTGTACAAAAGAAAATAAAGGATCTAATAGCCCTTCAGTGAAGACTTGTACTCAACCCTTGCCCTTTCAAGGTCTTCGGGGGTGTCAATGCCAATGCTGCTTGTTTTTGTTTCCACCATCCTGATAGCAACGCCGTTTTCCAGGTATCTCAACTGCTCAAGCATTTCAGTTTGTTCAAGCGCACCCATGGGCCACTGGGTGAAACTGAGCAGGGTTTCTTTTCGGTAGGCATAGACGCCAACATGTTTAAAATAAGGCAGCTCTGCACTGCGGTTGCGTTTGAAAGGAATGGGCGAACGACTGAAATAGAGGGCATCGTTGTTGTTGTTGCAAACCACTTTTACCTGGTTGGGATTTTCGGGCTCATCCCCTTCGCCAAACCTTTTCATGACGGATGCAACCGCTACCGCAGGATCGCTGAAACAGTTGAGCAGGTTCTGCAGCGGCTCCCTTTCAACAAAAGGTTCGTCCCCCTGAATGTTCACCACTACATCAACATCCATTGATGCTATGGCTTCTGCAATCCTGTCGCTTCCACTCTGGTGGTCTTCGGTGCTTTTTGTTACAGCCCCGCCAGCAGCAATAATTTCGTTCATGATCTCATCACTGTCGGTAACAACCAGGACTTCATCAAAAAGATTCATGGCAACAGCGTTTTCATATACCATCCTGATGATGGTTTTTTCACCAATTCGTTGCATTAGTTTTCCGGGAAAACGACTGGCCGCAAAGCGGGCGGGTATGACAGCAATATTTTTCACCCTTATTTTAATTTTTGAAATGGTCTTTTCAGCAGTCTGACAAAATCCTCATCCTTATCGTTCGGATAATATTGGTCAAGGCCATAACGTATCTTGGAGGGATCAAGTTTCATGAACGTTCCCAACAGCCTGTCCCAGATGGAAAATACCGCACCATAGTTGCTGTCTGTATAGGGCTGTTTCCAATGGTGGTGCACTTTGTGCATGTTGGGCGAAACCAGGAACCAGCTCAATGATTTGTCAAGCCATCTGGGCAGGTTGATGTTGGCATGGGTGAAGCCGGTAATGAAAACAAGTGCTGTTTGGTAAAGCAAAACAGCAAACATAGGAGCCCCGGCAACAAAGATGCCGATATAGAAAAAGACACCACGCCATACCGATTCTAGGGGATGGTGGCGAAGACCGGTGGTCACATCTACATTGTTGTCTGCATGGTGGATGATGTGAAAACGCCAGAAAAGCGGCACCTGGTGTTCTACAAAATGACAAAGCCATCCTGCAAAAAAATCAAGGACCAGGCAGGTTGTGACGATAAGCGCCAATGGGCTTAGGTTGAACCAATGAACCAATCCGAATTGGTGCTGATTCGTCCAACCAGCGATGAATACAATTCCCCCAGCAAGCAGGGTGTGAATGACGAAATGAATGGCTGTGAAAGCGATGTTGGTTGCGGCATGCCGACCCTTGCTTTTTTTGTAATGGGTTTGGAGCAAGGGTACGGCATTTTCAATGACCCACAAAAACACCATGCCTGCTATAAAAAAACCCGCTCTTTCGAGGGGTCTTTTTTCAAGATCGCTGAAATAGGAGATCAACGCATCCATATAAATTGTTTTTTTAGTTAGACATCAAAGGCATGGCAAGCATCAGCAAATCCTCATTGTCCTCTTGTTCTACAGGCTTGATCAGACCGGCTTTTGTAGGGGTTGATAGCTCCACGCGAACCTCATCACTATCGGTGCTTCCAAGCATTTCAATCAGGAAACGGGCGTTGAAAGAAATCGTAATGTCTTCCCCATCATATTGACAAGACATCCTTTCGTTTCCTTCAAAACTGAAATCAACATCCTGGGCAAGCAACTGAAGTTCACTTCCAGAAATGCTCAAGGTAACCAGGTTGGTGCTCTTGTTGCTGAAAATGCTCACGCGGCGAAGGGCAGACTGGAAATCCTGGCGCGAAATGGTCATGCGATAAGGGTTGTCTGCAGGAATCACCACCTTGTAATCAGGGAAACGGGCGTCCAGCAAGCGACAAGAAAGCTCAACCGTGCCATGCGTCACAAAAAGATGGTTGCTGTTGTATGATACGGCAATCTCATCTTCATTGTCTGGGAGAGAGCTCTTCAGCAAGTTCAATGGTTTTTTAGGAACGATGAAGTTGTCTGTTCTTGGACACTGCACATCCTTTATTTTATAGCGCACCAGCCTGTGTGCATCTGTGGCAACAGCGGTGATGCCATTTTTTTCCAATTCAAAAAATACACCCGTCATCGCTGGGCGAAGATCATCGTTGCTGACGGCAAAAATTGTTTTGTTGATGGCCGTCAACAACGCATGGCTGGTCATGGTAAAGGCAGAGGTTTCGTCTGCTGGGGGTTCTTTAGGGAAATTGTCTGGGTTCTCTCCCATTACCTTGTACTTACCATTGTCGCTGGTGATTTCGATACCAAAATTCTTGTCGATATCAAAGGTCAGGGGCTGATTTGGAAGGTTTTTTAGGGAGTCCATCAGGATCTTTGCCGGAATACAAACGCGGCCGCTGTCTTTCGCCTCAATATCAAGGTGGATCTTCATAACGGTTTCCAGATCAGTAGCAACAACCGTTAGTTTGTTGGTTTCTATCTCAAAAAGGAAATCCTCCAGGATCGGCAAAACATTGTTTGAACCGATAACACCATTGATCTGCTGAAGCTGTTTGAGAAGGGCCGATGAGGAGACGATAAATTTCATATGCTATCCTTGTTTGTATCAGGCAAATATAGTCGCAACCGGCGTATAAAGCCGTCAAAATTTTCTGACATTTTGGGTAAAAAAACAGCGAATAATGTTGAAAACCACCCAAGGGGCGTTTGTTAATGATTAAATTGCCAACGATGGAGGAATACGGATTTAAAAGAAAGGTATTGACGCCCGAACAGGCCTATGTAAAGATTCGCCATTTTTGTGCCTTTCAGGAAAGATCGCACCAGGAGGTGAAGATGAAGCTTTCTGGCTATGGCATTGCCTGGGCGGACGCCAACCTGCTCTTGTCCAAGCTGATCGAGGAGAATTTTTTGAACGAGGAGAGGTTCGCGGCGGCTTTTGTGGGTGGAAAGTTCAGGATCAAACAATGGGGCAGAAAGAAGATTGAAATGGAGTTGAAAAAAAGGCAGGTATCCTCCTACAGCATCAGCAAGGCCCTGAGGGAAGAGATCGATCTGCCGGATTACGAAAAAATATTGATGAAGCTGATTGAAAAAAAGTGGACATCTTTGAGGGGATCCGGAAATACCCTATTTGTTAAACAATCCAAGACCCGGCAATACCTTTTGATGCGGGGCTTTGAAAACGATATTGTTTCAAAAAAACTCAAACTGTTTTTGGATGGACAAGCTGATCATAACAACAATACAGACTGATTTGCACTGGGAAAACAAGAAGGCCAACCTGGAGATGCTGGGTAACAAAATCATGGGCATCAGGGAAAAGACCAATATTGTGGTTTTGCCGGAAATGTTCTCCACTGGCTTTACCATGCAGCCGGAGGTGATGGCAGAAAAAATGGACGGAGGAACGGTCTCTTGGATGAGGAATATTGCCCGCGAAAAAGGAATCATCCTTGCGGGAAGCCTGAGCATAGAGGACGAAGGGGAATACTACAACCGATTTGTATGGATGTTGCCCAATGGACAGCATGGGTCCTACGACAAAAGACATTGCTTTTCTCTGGGAGGAGAAAACGAGCATTATGCGCCAGGCAACAAAAGGACCATTGCCTCGGTTGGGGGTTGGAAGATCAACCTTCAAATCTGTTATGACCTCAGGTTTCCGGTATGGGCCAGACAACAAACAAACGCGGATCCTGAAAAAGAACCTGCGCCGGAATACGATTTGATGATCAATGTGGCCAATTGGCCTGAACGAAGGAGCCACCACTGGAAAACCCTGCTACAGGCGCGCGCCATAGAAAACCAGTGTTTTGTAGTTGGTGTTAACCGGGTTGGCAATGATGGCAACGGCCTTTACCACAGCGGAGACAGCATGGTCATCGACCCGCTGGGGCAAGTCCTCTATCACAGATCTGAAGAAGAGGATATACATACCACCATTTTGGAAAAAGCCCAACTGGAGGAAGTGCGCACCCGGCTTCCTTTCTGGAAGGATGGTGATCATTTTTTACTGGTATAAGGATAATGCTTAGGGAAATTGTTTATTATTATTTGGTCATTTTATTCTGCCATGTTTAAGAATAATTTTTTTTTAGTAATTTACAATATCCAAATATGCTTACATGCGGTTCACCACCTGCTTTATTTTGCTGTTGCAAACAACCCTTTGTTTAGCCCAACCCCCATCCGATTATAAGTTTCAAAGCATCAGCATAGCCCAAGGGCTTTCCCAAAGTTCTGCCTACTCGGTAATTCAGGATCATTTGGGTTATATCTGGGCAGGAACACAGGGGGGAATGAATCGGTATGATGGTTATGGTGTTAAAAAGTTTGAGCCAATCTCGTCAGACAGTCTATCTATTGGAATCGGCTGGAGAACTGCCTCGATGGAAGACGACAAGGGAAACATATGGACGGGATCTAACCTCGGTACAATATCCATGTATAACCGAAGAGAGGATCGTTGGATCAACTATAAACCCGGTTTTTCCGAAGAATTCAGAAAAAAATTCCCCAATTATCAATCCACCAATCTTGGGCTAGTTGTTCAATTGAACTTGGATACACTCCGACAAAAGCTTTATATATCCACTTTTCTTACAGGACTGTATATTTTAGACCTCAAAACTGGCAAGTTCAGCCAACATTGGTTTCCAGAGGCAATAGACAGAAACGGAAGATGGAAGGACAATACATTTATATCTGCACTAGCACTTGGCAAGGACAATCTGCTGATCAGTTCTGGAAATGGATTGGTTCTTTTTGATAAAAATTCAGAGCGATTCACCAAGAGGATTTTTAAGAGCGATGATCAGGAAAAGCAGATGTTCTTTCTTCAGTCAATTAAGTTGAACGATAAGGAATGTATTTTGGCCTCTGACAGGGGGATTGTTAAGTACAATCATGTTACAGGGGATAGTATAATGTATACAAATGATAAGAAAAACCCACATTCAATTTCAGCGGGTCAAGTAAGGTCGGTTTGCCTTAGCAAGGATAAGAAAACGTTATGGGCAGGAATTGATGGATTGGGAATTGAGATACTAGACATAAAAACGGGAAAATTTACTCACGTAAATGCAAAAACAGCCCCCAATTGCGGAGTTTCCGGAGATCTTTACTTTAATATTATCGAAGATAAAGAGGGAAACTTTTGGGTGGGATCGTCTGGTACGGGCATTCTGAAGTATGATCCATCCATGAAAAAAATGAATTTTCTACTCAAAAATGAACCATCTGAAATGCCATTGGGCTTTTCAACCGCATGGGGTACATTTATTGATAACGATGACAATTTGTGGGTTGGCAGTTCAGATGCGGGCGGCGGTATAACAATGGTGGACAGAAAAAACAAAAAATCCACCCGTTTTCTTAATGATCCCCAATCACTTGAATCAAGAAAATGGGTGTTTGGTCAAGATAATACCAGTGCTATTTATGTGATGGGAACATCAAAGGCGGGAAGGATATTGTACAAAAAAGCCAAAGGAGAGAAAAGCTTTGCCCAATTGCTCAACCTGACAAAACAATACC